>NZ_KV787132.1:0-1675 GCF_001807025.1 Corynebacterium sp. HMSC11E11
GGCGGATTCTAGGAGTCGTTGCAACACCAGCGGATCAAGACGCGTCCAGTAAAGCACTCATCCGCTGAGCCGGTGTGTCCCATCCAAGAGTTTTCCGGGGACGACCGTTGAGCTGCTGGGCGACGAACTCCAGGTCCTCCGGCGAATGCGCCGACAGGTCAGTTCCTTTGGGGAAGTACTGCCGCAACAGGCCGTTGGTGTTTTCATTGGTACCGCGTTGCCAGGGACTGGCCGGATCGCAGAAGTACACCGGGCATTCGGCTGCGACGCTGAACTGCTTGTGGCCGGCCATCTCCGAGCCTTGATCCCAGGTCAACGATCCCCGCAGGTGCGTGGGCAGCGAACCGATCGCCGCGGTGAGCCCATCACGCACGGCGGTGGCACCGTGACCGGCAGGCAGATGCACCAGGATGACGTAGCGGGTCGTGCGTTCAACCAGCGTGGCAATGGCGGACTTGTTGGCCGCACCCAGGATCAAGTCGCCTTCCCAATGCCCGGGCACCGCCCGATCCTCGACGTCGGCGGGCCGCTGGCTGATCATGACCATGTCGTCGACGAAGCGTCGCCGCCGCTGGGCCGGGTCACCGTTGGGCACTCGCCGTGCGCGGCCGGTGCGCAGCGCTGCGGCGACTTGCTTTTTCAGCCCGCCGCGGGCTTGGACGTAGAGGGCCTGGTAGATCGTTTCATGGCACACGTGCCACTCCTTGGCGTGGGGATAGGCCCGGCGTAGCCATGCAGCGATCTGTTCGGGGGACCACCGCAGATCCAACTTTGTTTGGATCAGCTGCGCCAGCATCGCGTCACCGGCGATTTTGGGTTGTTTGGGCCGAAGCCTACGGGCCGCGGCTTTGCGTGCTGCGGCGATGGGCCGGTAGGGCCCGTCGGCGCTGCGGTTGTTGGCTAACTCGCGGCTGATCGTCGACGGGCTACGTCCCAGGTGCCCGGCGATGGCCCGCATGGACCATCCTTCCCGCCGCAGGTCGGCGATGGTTTCCCGTTCAGTCAGCGACAGGTAGCGCGGGTGGATCCGGTGATACGGGTCAATGGTGGGGTGATTGGCGGGATCGGGTTGCCGGCCGGGTTCGATGACGTCATGGTGCGTCAGCAAAGTGGTCATGAGTCTGTTGTACTGGGCGGCGTCGGCGCCGGTGGGGATGAAGCGTGTGCGCGGCCGGGTACCTGTTTTGGTTACCCCTTTGTCGAAGTCCAAGGCGGTGCGGGGGCTGATGCCGCAGGCTGCGGCGGCATCGGTGCGGGTCAGTGCTGATAGACGCAGCGTTAGATACTCGACTCGGCGAGTTGTCGCTGCGGCACCGCGAGGCATCGGGCGGGGTTGGTGGACGCCGGCGGCGCGGGCGGCGTTGAATACCGCCGAGATGCTGATGCCACAGTCACGGGCGGCTTGGGTCAGGGTGGAACCGGCCGCAACGCGGTCGACGGCCCGGTTGATGGTGTCGGCCGGTGGTGTTGGCCGTGGTGGTACCAGGCCATGGGTGTGGGCGAAGTTGAGGCAATGCCGGTAGTGCAGTCCCAGCGTGTGGGCCGCCGAGCGGATGGAAGTTCCCGGTTGTGACAGGGCTTGGGCAAGAGCCTGTTGGTCGGTGGGCGTCAGTGAGTAGAACGGGTGGCGTGGTGCCATGGTCGTTGGGTCCCCTGGTGGGTAGGGGTGTTGCAA
>NZ_KV787133.1:0-18439 GCF_001807025.1 Corynebacterium sp. HMSC11E11
GGCATCGGCGCCGCCGGCCCCCGCCCCGAGCGCCGTGGCCACCAGCCACGGGGCGGAGACGACGACGCCCGTCACCAGGGCCACGAGCCGGTCCCGCCACGTGCGCGCCGCGACGAGCGCCACGCCCAGGCCCAACAACGCGCCGGTGGGAGTCAACCCCGCGACCGCCATCGCCGACGCCCGCCACCACGGCGCCGCGGCAATGGACGTCAACGCGATGGCCGGCAACAACGCCATCGCCAGCACCAGCGACCACTGCCCCTGCAACAGCCGCTCGACGACGTACGGGTTCCACAGCAGCATCGTCACCGCCGCGATCTGACCGACCACCCCGGCGCCCAGCACCCGGCGCACCAACTCCGCCGCGGCTACGCCGCCGATGGTCAACGCGCCGAACATGAGCAGGCGCATGACCATGCCCGCGTCCGTGAAACCACCCGCCAACGCCAACAACGCATCCTGCGGGGCGGCCCGCGCCGCCGACTCGCCCAACCCCCACGCGGCATCCGTCGACGCCGGATGCGGCGGCACCACCATGTCCCGCAACAACGGCATCCCCGGCGTCGCGAAAGGCCACGTCACCGCCGCGACGAGCATGAACGTCCACCCGACCACGATCAATTGGCCGGTTCGCTCGGCCCTCGCCACGGAAGTGTCCACGGGGCAAAGTCTAACGGGGCGCCCCGACGACGGGCCCGGGATGGCCGGGACGCGGACGTCGCGAAGCACGAAAACGAAAAAACGCCCGCCCACCGGCGACAACCGGTGAGCGGACGGAAAACCCTGCGGGAACGGTGGACCGGGCGGAGCCCGGGGCGCCGACTAGGAGCGGCGGTGGGTGCGGATGCCCAGCAGGACCAGGATCAGGCCGACGATGCCCAAGATCCACGGCACGATCGTGCCGGCCATCTTCAGGCTGGACTTGGCGTCCTTCGCCTTCTCCATCTGGTTCTTCTTGGTCTCCTCGTTCCACTGGCCGACGAAATCCAGCGCGGTGCGGTTGCGCTCCTCGGCCTCCTTCGCGCGACCCTCCTCGGTCACCATCTCGGCGGCCTCCTCGTCATCGCGGGCGTAGAACTGGAAGATCTCCTCGTGACCGTTGACGATCATGCCGCTGGTCGGCTCGACGCGGACGGTACGGGTGGTGGTGTAGTAACGGTCCATCTCGACGTCGTCGTCGCCCTCCAGGCCCCACACCTCGGCCGGGAACTTCAGGCGCAGCGACGCCAGCATCGACTCGTCGGACTCGGTGAGCTCACGGCCGCCCTGGGTGGCGTGGGCCTTGGTGTTCTCGTACAGGTTCTGCGGCGGAAGCGTCATCGAGTACTTGTAGACGGTCTCGCCGTCCTGCTTCTCCTCCTCGACGAAGTCGATCTCGAAGAGGTCCAGGCCGACGGCGTCGTAGTACGGGTACGACTTCTTCTCCGCGCTGAACGGGAACTGGTACTGGATGCCCGGGCGGGTGAACTGCACGGGCTCGTCGGCGCCCTCCTGGCCCGGCGCGCCGCCGGCGATGGAGGAAATCGGCTCATCCACCGGGAACGCGGTGGAGCGGTCCAGGGTGATGCGGTCGATGGTGGCGTTGACCAGGTTGCGCGGCTCGTCGCGGTCCTCGCGGAGGATCACGGTGCCGGCCTCGAGGGTGGCGCGCTCGTGGTCGGCGGGCTCCTCGACGCGGACGTGGCGGGAGGACATCAGCGGCACCTCATCGTTGATGAAGCAGTGCAGCGGCAGCGTGGCGCCCTCCTCCTCGGTCTCGCAGCGCGGATCGTTCTTGCGGGGTTCGACCGGCTCGCCCTTGGCGAGTGCGCCGGAGTCGAGCAGAGTGCCCTCATAGACCTCGGTGGCGGTGGTGCTGACCGTGTCCAGGGGGATTACCCTGAGTCGGGGCACGAGGAAGGTCGGCAGCAGGACCGCGATGACGATCAGCGCGGCGCCGATGATGACCAGCAGGTGGGCGAGACTTCTTTTAGCCATGAGCAGTGACTTCCCTTACTTCTTGCGGGTTTCTCGTGCAAAACCTAGCAGGTTCCGAAACAAAGGTACGTAAAAATCGAATATTATCCGGGAATGACCGTCCGAGTGAATCAGGAAAACGCCCCCCACCAGGGGGAAAACGCGTTCTCCGGCCAGACCGGGCCGGAGTTCCGGCCCGCCTTCCGCCCCGGCTTCCTGCCGGCGTTGGAGGGTTTGCGGGCCGTGGCGTCGTTGGGGATCATCGGCACGCACGTCGCGTTCCAGACCGGCCACGACGTCGGCGCGATGTGGGAGCGGATGCTCGGCCGTTTCGACTTTTTCGTGGCCGTGTTCTTCACGCTGTCGGGTTTCCTGCTGTGGCGCAGCCACCGGGCGGGGCAGGGCGGCGTGGTGTGGCGGCGCCGCCGGGACGGAAGCACCGGCGGCGAGCGCGGGTCGTCGGCGTCGGGGTGGGCGAAGTACTACCGCAAGCGCGCGGCGCGCATTCTGCCGGCGTATTGGGTGCTGGTGGTCGTGGTGCTCGTCGCGTTGCCGGTGGGCGAGGGCGCGAATCTGCGCACGTGGCTGACGAATCTGACCCTGACGCAGGTGTTTTTCGCCGATTCGCTGCACGGCGGACTGACTCACCTGTGGTCGCTGTCGGTGGAGGTGGCGTTCTACGTGTCGCTGCCGTTGTTCGCCATCGCGTTGCGGGGCCTGGATCCGATGCGCCGCCAGGGCACGCGGATTCTGTGCCTGCTGGGGTTGTCGGTGCTCAGCTTCGGGTGGGTGTGGTTGCCGTTGCCGTACCCGGAGGGGGTGAATCCGCACATTCAGCCGGTGGCGTACTTCTCGTGGTTCGCGGCGGGCATGATCCTGGCGGAGGTCGAGTCGTTGGCGGGTTCGGAGTCGGAGCGCGCCCGCGGGGCGTTGGCCGCGGCGCAGCGGTTCGCGCGGATGCGCTGGGTGTGGATCGGCCTGGCCGTCGCCTCGCTGTGGCTGGCCGCGTGGATGGGGCCGGAGGGCCTGGTGGAGCTGACGAACTGGGAGTTCCTTCGCCGGACGTGGTGCGGGTTCGTCTTCGGTGCGGCGATCATCGGCCCGTGGGCGCTGGCCCCGGAGTCGCGGTTTTTGACGCATCCGATCATGCAGGCGTTGGGCCGCTGGTCGTACGGAATCTTCCTGTGGCACATGGCCATGCTGTCGGTGGCGTTCCCGCTGTTGGGGGTGCGCATCTTCGACGGTCACATTCTGGCGGTGTCGCTGGTGACGGTGGCGCTGACCATCCCGATGGCCGCAGCGTCCTACGCGGTGGTGGAGGAACCCGCCCGCCGCTGGTTGGGCAGGGTCTGGGCGAATGACGCGAGGACGAGCGCGCCGGTCAGCACCAGCTGAAGCGGCCATGAGAATCCGGCGTAGGCCGAGCCGGGCCATGCGTCGCGGGCCAGGATGATGCCGCCGATTCCCATCAGGATGGCGGTCGCGGCAATTGCTTGACGACGAACGGTCTCCGCGCCGAACCGTCGGGCCAGGTTCACGCCGGCCATGGTCACGACTGCGGCGACTGCGGCACCGGGGAGTCCGGCGACGAGCCAGGCGACGGCGAATCCGGCGACGGCGGTGGTGGCGCGGGCCAGATCGGGTGCGGGCTGCGCGGCGCCCGGGCCGGTCGCGTCGGTGGGCGGGCGTCGCCAAGCCCAACCGACGGCCACGGCGAGCAGGGCGAACAATGCCGCCACGCCGCCGCCCGCGACGATGCCGGTGCGCCAAGTCGCGGCGGCGGGGAAGTCGATGGGGAAGGTGCCCGCCACACCCGCCGGCACGACCCAGCCCTGCTGCCACCCGTTGACGGTGACCGGCTCGAGTTCGTGGCCATCGATGGTGGCCACCTGACCCGGGTTGACGGAGACCGGTCGATAGATGACGCGGTCGGCGTCGGCGGCGGCGACGGTGCCGGAGCCGATCTCGGTGGACGCGCCGGAGGCCGGAGCGGCGAAGTCCGCCACGACCTCCGGGGCCTGCTGCTCGCGGGTGGGCGCGATGAAGTCCGCGCCGGTCAGCGACACCCAGCGGGCCCGGGAGCTGATCTCGTGCAGACCCGGTTCCAGATCGACGGAATCGCCGCAGGCCAGGGGCTCGTCGTCGAGCTCGGTCCACGGATCGTCGAGTCCGGTGCGGCACGTGTCGGCGTCGACGGTCACCGTCGTCGGCTCGGGAACGGTGAAGGCGCGGCGCATCCGGCCCTCGTCGATCTCCTGGCCGAACGCCCAGCGCTGCACCAGCGGAGAAGCGTCCGGGACGACCGGGACGCGGACCGGCGTGACGTCCTCGCCGGCGGAGCTCTCCAGCTTGATCTCGGACAGCGCGAACCCCGCGGGGGCGCTGGTCGCGATGATGCGGATGGCGCGGGACTTCTCGTCGTCGGGGCCGGTGCCCCCGTCCGAGGCGCCCGAGCTTCCCGCCACGCGAGGCAGCGGCATGGTCACCGGTTCGCCGGGGGTCAGCGCCTTCGACGTGGAGGCGCCGCCGGCGCGGATCTGCACCTGCGCGGGAACGACGGCGCCGGTGATGGTCAGCCGACCGCCGTCGAGGCGCTCGTCGGGCACGATCTCGATCCACTCGGCCTGCCCGCCCGTGCCGGCGCGCGGCTCCCACCACGTCGTCGGATCACCGTCGACCAGGGCGTTGATCGAATGCTCGGGGCGGGCGCCGCCGGCGTTGTACGGGTCGGACGCCGACGACGACGCCTTCAGCGTGGCGCGGCCCGTGCCGGTTTGCGTCTCGGCGATGCCGGAGACCGGGTAGTCGGCGACGGCGTTGGTCACGCCGGGGTCCTCGTCCGCGTCGAGGATGCCGGAGACCGCGCCGCGGACCTCGCCGTAGTTGCGGCCGCGGCGGGTGGGGGTGTCGGTGACGGTGCCTGCGGACTCGCCGTGGAGCATGCGCACCGGCGCGTCGCGGTCGATTTCGTCGAGGCGGGCCAGCACCTCCGGGCCGCCGGACACCAGCGGCACCGAGGACGTCTCCACCATGCGCGGCGCCAACGCGTCGGCGCCGCCGTCAACGGCCCAGATGGTCACCGCGACGGGCGGGGTGCCGGACACCGCGCCCTTCGGGGCGTCGTCGCCGCCGTGGGTGAATTCCGCGACGCGCTCGATGCCCGGCGACGCCTCCAGCGTGGCCCGGAGGTCCCGCAGGCTGGTGCCGCGGTTGAACGGCCGCACGTCCGAACGCACCAGCACGTAGCCGATGCCCTGGTTGCGCAGCGTCGCGGCCAGCGACTCGACGCCCTCGCCGCGGTCGAGCTGATCCTGGACGCCGTCGAGGCCGCGGATCGCCTCCGGCGGCACCAGCGGCACCGCGTCGCGGACGACCCACGGCACGTCGACCAGCGGCTGCAGCGGCTCATCGCGGGTGAAACCCCAGTCCATGTCGGCGAAGGGCATGGCCGGGGCGATGAGAGTGCGCGCCCCGCCGGCGTTGTCGTCGAGCCACTCGGCCGCCTCGACCCAATGCGACGGCACCCGGTCGTAGGCGCCCGTCGGGGCCAGGCGCGCGCTCCACGCGGGGGCGGTGGCGCCGGCCGCGACGACGAGGACGAGCATCGCCGCGACCACCGACCGGTGCTTTTCCGGATGGAGCCACTTGTCCAGCAGCTCCTTCCGCGCGTTCTTCGTGTCGTCCGTGTCGTCCGCGCCGTCCCCGCCGCGGATCGACCCCGGCCACGGCAACAGCGCCGTGGCATGCGCGACGCCCAGCATCAACGGCAGCCTCAGCGTCGCATCCATCTTGTGCAGGTTCCTCAGCGCGGCGAGCGGGCCGTCGAGAAGCGAACGCCCCCACTCGCCCAGGGGCGCGAACGGATCCGTCCACGCCGCCATCGACGCCAGGCCCACCAACGCCATGAGCAACCACGCGCGGCGCCACGGCATGGACCCCATCGCCAGGCCGATCAGGCCGATCGCGGCGACGGCCATCGTGGCCAGGATGAGGATCGGCTCCGAGACGATCGCATTGCCGCCGACGCGCTCCAACGACACGAACGGCGCCCACGACGTCGCGCCGCGCAGCGTCTCGCCGAGATTCAGCCACCGGGTGGTCACGCCCGACGACTCGATGTAGTCGGTGAACGGCGGCGAGTAGGAGCCGAGCATGAGCAGCGGCACGATCCACCAGATGCTCACCGCGGCGCAGGCGGCGAGCCAACCGGCGAACATCGCCCACGCCCGTTTGCGGCGCGGCCCCGAAAAACCCGTGAACACCAGGACCAGGGCGGCGGGGACGCAGGCTGCGGCGGTGCCCACCGCGTTGACGGCGCCCGTGCACAGCACCGCCAGCCCGGACAACAGCACCGCCCGGGCCGCGAACTTCCAGCCCACCGCCTCCGGCCGGCGCGCCACCGCCAGCAGCGGCAGCAGGATCCACGGGGCCAGCGCCACCGGCCACGCCTCCGACGAAATCGCGCCGAGGGTGGTCAGGATGCGCGGCGACAGCGCGTAGAGCAGCGCCGCGAGAATCCGCGACGACCGCGACCCGATGCCGGCGACCTCCGCGACCCGGAGGAAACCGGTGAAGGCCAGGCACAGCAGCAGGCACCACCACAGGCGCTGCGTCAGCCAATCGGGCCAGACCGCATCGGGCAGCAGGTCGAACAGCGCGAAAAACGCGCCCTGCGGGAAAAGGTAACCGTAGGCCTGGTTCTGCAGCTGGCCCAGCGGCATGACCTCGGACCACATGCTCAGCGACCGCTCGAGGAAGCCGCCGGGGTTGGCCGTCAGGTCATGTTTGGTGTCGGCGACGATCCGGCCGGGGGCCTGGATGAACGCCAGCAGACACAGAAATGCCCACCATCCGACCAAGGCGCGCGTGGGCGTGCGTTGATCGGCGGCGGGCATGGCGGGACGGTAAGGGTGCGCGATCAGCGCTCGCCGTACTCGACCCCGCCCATCAGGGCCTCATCCGCGGAGACGGCCTGCGCCTCGGGGATCTCGGACTCCTGGGTGACCTGCGCGACGCCGAAGATCATGGCGCCGCCGAGGAGAGCACCGACAAGGGCACTGGCCATGGCCGGGCCCAACGTGCGGCGCTGCTCCGACTCGTTTTCGTAGGGCATGTTCACTCCTCGAAGTAAGTGTTCTGGGAATGGTCGCAACTGTAGACCATCGTTGGCGCCGGGGGGAAGTTTCGGCGAAATCGGGGGAAGTTTCGGGTCACCCCAGGTGAGGAGGCCCTTCGTTGTCGGGCCGTTACCGTTCGCCGAACCCCGCAGCCATCACTTCTGCACCGTACGCCACTTCCGCAACGCATGCGCGCCCAGTGGCCGTGGCGCACGATTCGGCCTTTCATGCGTGACGACGAGCCGTCGTCACGCAACCCGTCCGAACTACTTCGGCGGCGGAACGATGAGCACCGGGCGACCCGCGTTCTTGAGAACCGCATCCGCCGTCGACGACGACAACAGGCCCCGCAGGCCCGAATTGCCGCGCGTGCCCGACACGATGACGCCCGCGTCGAGATCCCGCGCGGCATCGACGATCGCCGACCAAATCGTCGTTTCCGACTCCACGAGATACGGCTCGGCGGTGAAGCCCGCCGACGCGGCGATCTCGACGCCCTCGCGGCAAATGCGCTTCGCCTCCTCGTGGGCGGGATCGTCGTCGGCGACGCTGGAATCCCAATCGGGCTGCATCATCCCGGACGCCCCGGCGGTGCGGGCGGCCTGACGCTGCAGCGGCTCCCAGGCGGTGAGGATGTACGCCGTGCGCACCGACAGCAGCGAACCGGCCCACTCGATCGCGCGACGGGCCTCGTCGGAACCGTCGTAGGCGATGAGCATCGAATCGGGCCGCCCGGCGGCGTCGGGGGTGGCGGGGGTGCGGTCGTCGGACATCGGGTGTCTCCTTCTGGCTGACGTGTCCCCTCCAGGTTAACCCCGGAGGGGCGGGCCGTGGCGCGGTTGCGCGCGGGATGTTGCGTGCGGGAAGCGCGCTCGCCGGCCGCCGTCGGGGTCGTCGCGCGGGAGAGACGAGGCGTCAGGCCTGCGGTGCCGTTGCGACGACGAGGGCGTCGGCGGAACCTTCGCCGCGGTCGACGGTTTCGGCGACGTCGACGGTCCACGTGTCCGGCAGCGCGGCGACGACGTCGTCCGCATGGAAGAGAACGTCCGGATCCTTCGGGCCGTTGCCGCGGTTGGCGCGGTCGTGGCCGATGACCACGAGGGTGCCGCCCGGGGCGGTGGTGGTGGCCAGGTGCCGCCAGGTGGCGTGCAGCTTCTCCGACGGCAGATGCAGGTACGCCGCGACGACCAGGTCGAAGGTGTCCGTCGGCCGCCATTCGGACACGTCGGCCTGCACCGTGGTCAAGGCGGGGGTCGTGCCGGCGGTCTGCGGTTCCTGCGTTTCCCGCGCGGCCTGCGCGGCCTCGCGGGTGTGGCGCAGCGCGACCTCGGAGAAGTCGACGGCGGTGACGTCCCAACCGCGGTCGAGCAGCCAGACGGTGTTTCGGCCCTGGCCGCAGCCGACGTCGGCGGCGGTGCCCGGGGCCAGCCCGGAGACGTGCCGTTTCAGCAGCGTGTTCGGTTCCGTGCCGAAGTGGTTCGGGTTGTCGGTGAATCGTTGGTCCCAGCCGCGACTGTCCATGCCCGCGACCATACCCGGCGGGGTATCGTGCCCAGCGTCGCTGCGGCTGCGCGTGGCGTGATTGCAGCCGTGTCCGGGGTCGTGGCCCGCAGCAGTCGCCGCGGCGTCACTCCACGCAGGTGTTGAGCCCCGTGCGCATGTCGGCGGGGTCGGCCTCCGGCGTCGGCTCGGTGAGGTAGACCTCCCAGCGGGGCATGGCCGGGGTGTGGCCGGCGGCGACGACTTCGTCGGTGAACTGCTTCCATGCGGGGCCGAGGCCGTCGTAACCGCCCTGGTGCAGCTTCGAGGCGACTTTGCCGGCGGGAAGTTCGGACGGTTCGACGGCGAGGTTGCGGCCGTCGGCGGTCGGCGCGGCGATGGTGTCGGCCAGCGGCGAGTGCAGCGGCACGCCGATCTCGATGTCGAAGCGGCTCCAGTCGTCGGCGGCTCGCGGGTACAGGGCGAACGGGGCCCCGGCCGGGGATTGGCCGACGGCGGCGAGGGCGGGGAACATCGCGCCGAAGGCGGCGTCGAAAAGCGGGGCGACGTCGTCCTGCGTGACGTCGGAGGCGCGGACGACGGCGGTGGGCACCGCGCGCGATTCGTCGATGGTGAAGGTGGCGTCGGTGGGGCGGCGCGGGTCGGTCATGGCGTCGAGAATACGCGCGATAAACCCGGTAGGAGCGCGGAAAAGCACGCTCGCACTGCGTCGGCTGCGGGCCGATGAGTGGGGAACGTGTGGGGTTGGGCGGGTTTCGACCCTTCAACGTGAAAGCCTCCGGCCTGTTGTCGCAGGTCGGGGGCTTTTCGTGGAGCCGATGACGGGAATCGAACCCGCGCCGCCTGCTTGGGAAGCAGGAGTTCTACCATTGAACTACATCGGCGAGAAGGACGGTCGCCGTCAGTGTCGGCGATCTCTTTCCGTCCATAATGTAGCACCGCGGCGGGGCTGGCCGACAAAAGCCCCGGCTGCTGCGGTTCCGGATGCTTTGCGACGGCCCGCCGGTGTTCCGTCGCCCTGGCTGTAGGGTGGTGGCGTGCTGCTTTCCGACCGTGACATCCGCGCCGCCCTCTCGTCCGACGATGACGCCCGCCTGGGCATTGAGCCGTTGGACGAGGAGATGATCCAGCCGTCGTCGATTGACGTCCGCCTGGATCAGTTTTTTCGCGTGTTCAACAATTCGCGGTACACGCACATCGATCCGAAGTTGCCGCAGGAGGAGCTGACCACGCTGCGCGAGGTGCCGTGGGACGAGGCGTTCGTGCTGCATCCGGGCGAGTTCGTGTTGGCGTCGACGTTGGAGAAGTTCACCATTCCGCCGCATCTGGCCGGTCGCCTGGAGGGCAAGTCGTCGCTGGGGCGCCTGGGCCTGCTGACGCACTCCACCGCGGGTTTCATCGACCCGGGTTTTTCGGGGCACATCACGCTCGAGCTGTCGAATGTCGCGAACCTGCCGATTTCGTTGTGGCCGGGCATGAAGGTGGGGCAGTTGGCGCTGTTCCGCATGACTTCGCCGGCGGAGGTGCCGTACGGCTCCGGGGCGTTGGGTTCGAAGTACCAGGGCCAGCGTGGTCCGACGCCGTCGAAGGCGTACCTGAACTTCCGGTAGGAATCTTCCGGTAGTCGGAGGATCCGGGCTATGGCTACTCTCTAGCTCCAGCTGCATAGTCGCTAGCTCCAGCTGCAAAGTCGCTCAACCGTTGCGCCAGGGATTCGATGAACCCGTTTGACGAGTATCGCGGTTCCATGGCCTCCGCCAGTTCCGGATTGGACCACTCGTCGAGGCAATCCCGGGTGGCTTGGGGGAGATCGCGCATGGCGTCGGCTCCTGTGAGGTACGCGCCAATACGGCTAGAATCCGCGTCGAACCGCTCGAGAAGGCCGTCGTCCTCGTAGCAGCGATCCGCGTAATCGCCTAGGTCTGTGCATTTGAAGAGCAGCGCCAAATCTTCGGCATCCTTATTTGTCGCCGCGCGACGCATCCGCCAGGCAACCGTCTTCAGCACAATCATCGCGTGGAGCGTTGGGATGCGCAGCTGTTCGAAAGGGGCCTCCATGTGTTCGGCGGTCTGAAAGGCCTCGTCGATTCCCGTCGTGTCCATTTGGATGCCCTCGACCACTTCAATCACCGGGTTGACGCCCGGGGCATTCGAGAAGGGGATGAGGTCGACTTTCACCTTCTCCACGTCAAAGCGCATTCCCGTTCCGCCGCTGTCTCCGAGAGGCCGGGTCATCTCCTTGAAATCAGGGATGGAGGGCGCTGCGATCGCAAGATCGAGATCTGTGGTCCTGCGGCCTTCAGTGCAGTCCGCCTTCGTGGTGGCAACGTAGTCGCGTGCATGGGCTCCGAGGAGCATGGCCTCCCCGTAGCGGTCGAGGATGGCTCTGATGGCGTGTTCTGGCAGGGGGTTCACCGAGTCGGTCATTGCAGGTCTTCCTTCAGTTCCATGCCGGCTTCCCGGATCCTTTCATCGGGAGAGGCGAGCATTTCCCCGCAGATTAGGAGCGTGTGGCCAAACTGGGTGAGGTCCATCGACTCTGGATCCCAAAACCTCTCGCGAAGTGTGATCGATCCATCTGGCGCGGGACGCAGCCGTGCCGCTCGAATGAGTTCTGTCCACGGAGGTGGCCCGTAAATGGTGACCGAGGACCGAGAACTCATCGTGGGGCTGACCGCTTCGCCGGCCGAGGTGAAATCGAGCTGCGACCGTGTGATTTCCGCGAGAACTTCTAAGGGGGTCGCCCCCTCCACGGTGCGCGCCTGGAGTTTCGGAATCAGGCGCGAAGTGAAACCTGACAGCCACAGGTTCGTCAACTCATCGCGCCGACGAAGCGTGCGGGTGGAGTCGGTGAGGAATCGAAGATCGCGAAGTGCGCGGATGGTCCTTTGGGTGGTTCCCAGAGATATTCCGGCCATCGCGGCCTGGCGGCGAAGTGTGAGATCTGCCGCAGAGGGCTCGTTGAGCAGGATGAAGATCAATCGGAGCGCGCTGGGCGTGCTCAATCGGCCGTCGAGGGGTTCGGAATATGCCTCCCGGGGTCGGGCTCGCCCTTCTATGAAAATTTTCACGGGGTCCGTCCAAATCCAGGCATTGCCGACCAGGTCCATGTAGAAGACGCCTCGCTGTCGGTAGCGCTCCGCGAGGCGAGGATTGATGTAGGGCTGGATGACGATTCGGTCGCCAGGCTCGCTGGGAAAGAACTCCCATCGGTCCTTCATCTTGAGCTCCGCGGGGAGCTCTTCTCCGTCGGGCAGGGTCATCACCGCGTCGACCCCCCTGTCGGCAGCGTTCGAATGCAGAAGGCTCAACCTGAGACCGAGTGGTTCCAGCGTGCTGAGAAGCTGCGTTTCCCAATTCTTCTTGTTCACCTCAAGCATATGTTCATGTTACATGAACATCGAAAATTATTGAACATTGGCGCGTTGGGTTCGAAGTATCAGGGTCAGCGTGGCCCGACGCCGTCCAAGGCGTACCTGAACTTCCGGTAGGCCACTGTCCTGCGGGTCGCGCCTGCTTTGCGACGTTTCGGGCATCGCCACCGCTGAACCTCGCGCGGCCTCCCGGTAACCGACGATCACCGACGCCGTTTCCGGCTACCGTGGTCGGTATGGTCGCCGAAACAGCCGATCCCGCAATCCGTTTCGAGGGCGTGTCCAAGTCCTACGGGGCTGGACCGCCCGCCGTCGACGATGTGGACCTGGACATTCGCCGCAACGCGGTGACCGTTCTGGTCGGCTCTTCGGGCTGCGGCAAGACGACGTTGCTGCGCATGATCAACCGCATGGTCGAGCCGACGTCGGGTCGGGTGCTGGTCAACGGCGAGGACATCGCCGACCGCGATCCCGTCGAACTGCGCCGTGGCATCGGTTACGTCATGCAGAACGGCGGCCTCCTGCCGCATCGCACCGTCGCCGACAACGTGGGCACCGTCCCGCGGCTCAACGGAGTATCCAAGAAGGACGCGCGCGAGCGGGCGATGGAGCTCATCGAGCTCGTCGGCCTCGACGCCTCCGTGGCCGACCGCTACCCGTCGCAGCTCTCCGGCGGCCAGCAGCAGCGCGTCGGCGTCGCCCGCGCACTCGCGGCGGATTCGGGAATCCTGCTCATGGACGAGCCCTTCGCCGCCGTCGACCCGATTGTCCGCCGTGAGCTGCAGGCCGAGGTCACGCGGCTCCAGGCAGAACTGGACTGCACCATCGTCTTCGTCACCCACGACATTTCCGAGGCCCTGCACCTCGGCGACGAGGTCGTGCTGCTGGCCAAGGGCGGTCGCATCGCGCAGCAGTGCCCGCCGTGGGAGCTGATCGAAAAGCCCGCCGACGACTTCGTCCGCGACTTCATCGACGCCGATTCCCGCCGCCTGCGCATCGACGGCGATCGCGTCCTCGACGCCCGTGGCCGCGTCGCCGGCGTGCTCGGCGAATACCCGGGGCCCGGCGAGGGACAGCGGCCATGATCCGCTGGTCCTGGTTCGCCGAGAACTTCGCGCAGATCGTCGATCTGACGCTGACCCACGTGTGGCTGTCCATCCCGCCGATCATCGCGGCGGTGCTCATTTCGGTGCCGTTGGGATTCGCGGCGTCGCGTCGCAAAGCAATCCGGGGCACGATCGTCGGCGGCGCGGGCCTGCTCTATGCCATCCCGTCGCTGGCGTTGTTCGTGATGTTGCCGCTGGTCCTGGGCACTTCCGTCCTTTCCCCGCTCAACGTGCAGGTGGCGCTGGCTGCCTATGGCGTGGCATTGATGACGCGCACCGCCGCCGACGCGTTCGGTTCCGTCCCCGCTGCGGCCCGCGACGCCGCGCAATCGATGGGGTACCCCGCCTGGCGCCGGGTCCTCGGCGTCGAACTGCCGCTGGCGGGGCCCGTGCTGCTCGCCGGCGCCCGCGTCGTGTCGGCGTCGACGGTGTCGCTGGTCAGCGTCGGGTCCCTCGTCGGCGTGCACGGGTTGGGGTACTTCTTCACGGACGGGTTCAACCGCAGCTTTCCGACGGAGATCCTCGCCGGAGTGATCGGCACGGCCGTCGTGGCACTGGTTTTCGACGTGGTTCTCGTGCTGCTGGGGAAGGTGCTCATGCCGTGGACGCGGGCGGGTGCGGGACGTGCCGCCAAGAAGCCGCAGAAATCGAGGAAGGTGGGCGAGCCGGGGAAGCGTGACCGCACGTCGGTGCATCCCGGTGATGACGTCGACGAGAAGCTGGAGGCGGCGTCATGAGCGCGGCAGCTGCCACCAACGCGGGCGTCTTCTCTCAGGCATGGACGTGGCTGACCTCGGGTGATTCGTGGACGGGCGACGGCGGCATCGGCGTCCGGATCCTCGAGCACTTGGGGTATTCGCTGCTGGCCACGGTAATTGCGGCGGTGATCGGCATCGGGCTCGGCGTCATCGTCGGGCACACGGGTCGCGGGCAGGGCGTGGTTCTCGGGGCGTCGGGCATCCTGCGCGCCATGCCGTCGTTGGGGCTGCTGACCTTCCTGGCGCTGATAATCCCCGCGGGCGTGACGTTGCCGCTGATCCCGGCGACGATCGTGCTGGTCATCCTCGCGGTGCCGCCGATCCTCGCGGCGACGGCGTCGGGGTTCCGGTCCATCGACCGCTCCGTCATCGACGCCGCCTACGCGATGGGGCATTCGACGAATCAGGTCATCGGCCGCGTCGAGTTCCCGCTGGCCATGCCGGTGCTCATCGGCGGTCTGCGGTCGGCGTGGCTGCAGGTGCTGGCCACCGCGACCATCGCGGCTTACCTGGGCCTCGGCGGTCTTGGCCGGTTCCTGCTCGATTCGCTGGCCGTGCGCGATTACGGCGTGATGCTCGGCGCGGCGGTGCTCGTCGCCGGATTGGCGCTGATCACCGACCTGGTGTTCACGGTCGCGGAAAAGGTGTTGGCGCCCGCGGGCGTCCCGACGGGAGGATCCCGATGAACCAGCGCAGCGGCAACCCGCCAACCGCCGATCAGTTCAAGGGTGACGGCCGAGCCCGGAGACCCGTCCGCTTGTCCCGCCGCGCCTTTCTCGCCGGTGCCGCGGCTACGGGTGCGGCGCTGACGGGCCTGTCCGCCTGCGCGTTGGATCCCGCGAACCCCGCGAACCGCGCCGCCGGCCAGATCCGGGTGGGCTCGGCGGTGTTCCCGGAATCGGAGATCATCGCCCGCATTTGGGCCCGCGCGCTCACGGAAGCAGGCCACGACGTCGAGGTCGTTCCCCAGATCGGCGCCCGCGACGTGTATCTCGCGGCGCTGCAGGAAGGTTCCGTCGATCTCGTGCCCGAGTACTCCGGCAACCTCGCGTCCTACTTCGGCGATGTCCCCGAGGGCGCGGATCCGGTTGGCGTCCTCGCCGCCCTCGAAGCCAATCTGCCGCAGGAGCTCGAGGCCCTTGCGCCCGCCGAGGCCGAGTCCAAGGACGCGTACCGAGTGTTGCGCACCGTCGCCGCCGAGCACGGACTGGTCACCCTCGCCGACCTGGCGAAACTCGCCGTCGTCTCAGCCGCCGGAACCATCCGCATCGGCGGTTCGCCCGAGCTCGCGCAGCAACCCTACGGGCCGGACGGACTCGCCGAGGTCTACGGGGTGGATCGGGCCGCGATGGAGATGGTGGTCTACGGCGATTCGGGCGGCCCCCTGACAATCCGCGCGCTGGCCGACGGAGCCGTCGACGTCGCAGACGTCTACACCACCACGCCTCTGCGAGACCCGTCCGGCGGCGAGGTCGATG
The DNA here is from genome assembly GCF_001807025.1 of Corynebacterium sp. HMSC11E11. Lineage (NCBI taxonomy): Bacteria > Bacillati > Actinomycetota > Actinomycetes > Mycobacteriales > Corynebacteriaceae > Corynebacterium > Corynebacterium sp. HMSC11E11. The sequence continues at coordinate 15,290 of NZ_KV787133.1, forward strand.
TCGTCACGCTCGAGGATCCGCAGCAGCTCATTCCCGCGCAGAATGTCGTCGCTCTCGCGCGCCGCGGAGTGCTGGACGAGTCGGCGCGCCGGGCCCTGGAGTCGGTGGCGTCGCGCTTGACGACGGCCGACCTCACCGACATGAACCTCCGCGCCTCGGGCGACGAAAAGGCCGGCGCCGATTTGATTGCGCGGGATTGGCTGGCGGCCGGGCCGTCGTAAAGCAGGCGTGAGGAAGGCGGAAAGGCCGACGCGCCGCAGTCGAACCGCCGTCGGGCTGCCGCGCGTGCGACAACCTCACGCGCCGTCGTCCAACCGCCGCTGGGTCGCCGTCGGGCTGCTGCGAATACGACAAATGCAGCCACACGGTTTCGCCACCTGGGTATTTACCGCCGTTCATTCGGTGTGAGGCTGCATTTGTCGAATTGGACGTGCTCTGGCCGGCTCGTGGCGCGGAGGGGCTGGCGCGAAGCTTCGGTGCGGCACGGTGCGGGGGCGCGGCGCGGTGCGGCGCGGAAGTGCGGCACGGTGCGGCGCGGGGTTCGGTGCGGCGCGGGCGGTGGCAAACCCAACAATCTGCGGCGCCGGAAAATGCCGACCTGCGGATTCGCGAAGCGGTGGCAGTACTTTCCGACGCGCCCGCCCTGCCCGATGAACTGCCGGGGCCGCCTGTGTAATGCTCCGGTGATGCAAAGGTGAACGGATAGTTAATGCTGGTGGGGGCGGAAAACGGGGGCAGTCGTCAACTCGCGGTGCGCCGCAAGGTATTTCATACTGGCCGGTATGCGTATGACCGTCATCGGAACCGGATATTTGGGCGCGACCCATGCCGCGTGCATGGCCGAGCTGGGGCACGAAGTCCTCGGCGTCGACGTCGACCCCGCCAAGATCGAAGCGCTGTCGCAGGGGCGCGTGCCGTTTTACGAGCCGGGCCTGCCCGAGCTGCTGCGCAAGCACGTCGACTCCGGGGCACTTCGCTTTACGACGGACTACGACGAGGCCGCAGAGTTCGCCGAACTGCATTTCGTCGGGGTGGGTACCCCGCAGGTGAAGGGATCCAACGCCGCCGACGTGCGGTACGTCGACGCCGTCATCGACGAGCTGGCCAAGCACATCACCGGCGACCACGTGATCCTGGGCAAGTCGACGGTGCCGGTGGGCACGGCGCAGCGGCTGCAGGAGCGGGCCGACGCGCTCATCGCCGCCCGCTCCGGTGACGGCGAGCCCGTCGCGACGGTCGACCTGGCGTGGAACCCCGAGTTCCTCCGCGAGGGCCATGCGGTGAAGGACACCCTCGAACCGGACCGCATGGTGCTGGGCCTGGGCGCGAACTCGACTCGCGCCGAGGCCGCGACCCGCGAGTGCTTCGCCCCGATCCTCGACCGCGGCACCCCGATGATCGTCACCGACCTGGCGACGTCCGAGCTGGTCAAGGTGTCGGCCAACGCGTTTCTGGCGACGAAGATCTCGTTCATCAACGCGGTCTCCGAGATTTGCGAGACCACCGGCGCCGACGTCACGGTGCTCGCCGACGCGATCGGCATGGATCCGCGCATCGGCCGTCGCTTCCTCAACGCGGGTCTCGGCTTCGGCGGCGGCTGCCTGCCGAAGGACATCCGCGCGTTCATGGCGCGTGCCGGCGAGCTCGGCGCCGACCAGGCGATGACGTTCCTGCGGGAGGTCGACGCGATCAACATGCGCCGCCGCGAGAAGGCGGTCGGCTTGGTCAAGCAGGCGTTCGGCGGCAATGTCCTGGGCCGTCAGGTTGCGGTGCTGGGTGCGGCGTTCAAGCCGGACTCCGACGACGTCCGGGACTCTCCGGCGCTGTCGATCGCCGGTTCGCTGTCGCTGGCCGGTGCGGCGGTGCGGGTGTATGACCCGCAGGCCATGGACAATGCGCGCAAGGTCTTCCCGACGCTGGATTACCGCGAGTCCGTCGCCGATGCCCTCGATGGCGCGGAGATCGTCGCCGTGGCCACCGAGTGGGACGAGTTCCGGAACCTCGACCCGGTGGCCGCGGGGGAGTGGGTGGCGGCGAAGAAGCTCATCGACGGCCGCAACTGCCTGCCCGTCGACGAGTGGCGCGCCGCCGGTTGGGACGTCACCTGCCTGGGGCGCGGCAACTGACGACGGGCGCCTAAGCCCGTGCCCGTCTAAGCCCGGGTCCTCGCCTGAGCCGGGGCGTTCGCCTGTTCCCTGACCTGGGCCGTCACCGCCGCGATTGCCGTGGTCACCGGCACCGCCAGCGTCAGGCCTAGGGCGCCGATCGCCGACCGCAGCAATTCGGTGGCGACGATGTCCGAGGTCAACACCTGCATGAGCGGACGCTCCGCCACCGACAGCAGCAGCGTCATCGGCAACGAGGCGCCGACGTAGGCCAACACCAGCGTGTAGACCATCGACGCGATGTGGTCGCGGCCCACCCTCATCGCCGACGCGAACAGCTCCAGCGGCCCGGCGTCCGGGTCGGCTTCGGCGAGTTCGGTGACGGTGGACGCCTGGGCGATGGTGACGTCGTTGAGCACGCCCAGCGCGCCGACGATGAAGCCCGCGAGCATGAGGCCGGTGACGCTGACGGCGGGCAGGTACAGCTGGATGAGCAGGTTCGAATCATCCGCCAGCCCCCGCAGATCCGCGCCGCCGATGGCCAGATGCGCCAGCCCCGCCGCCGCGGCCAACGAGGTCAGCGTGCCGCCGAGGGCCGCCGCCGACTTCCAGTTGACGCCATGGACGAGGAACATGACGGGGAAGAGCACCACGGCGCCGGTGACCAGCGACAGCGCCACCGGCGGGCCGCCACGCAGCAACGCGGGGATGAGGAAGAAGCCGACGACGGCCAGCGTCAGCACCAGGCCGGCGATGGCGCGCACGCCCCGCCACGCCGCCACGACGACGATGGCCAGCGCGGTGACCGCCACCCACGCCCACACGGACGTGGCGCGGTTGATGTCCAAAAACGAGTAACGGGTTTGGTCGCCGCCGATGGCGTGCGACGTCAGGTGGATCTTCGTGCCCTCCTCGAGCTCGGGCTCGCCGGGCTGGCCCGACATTTCCAGCAGGGTGCGGCGCCCCTCGTCCGGGCCGCCGTCGATGTCGATGATCACCAGGTCGCACTCGCGCCGCAGGTCACCCGCCGCCCCAGGCATCCCCG
>NZ_KV787134.1:0-56129 GCF_001807025.1 Corynebacterium sp. HMSC11E11
GTCGCCGTCGTCAAGCTTGACGACGGCGACCTGCGTGCCGGAGTCGCCCGCGCTCGCGGTCACGCCGGCGCCCTCGACGGCAAGCGTGCGGAAAACGCGGTCGCGCAAGGATTCTCCGAATTCGAGGCGATCGAAGAAATCGGCGATGCCCTGGGCGTTCGCCGGACGCAGCTCCAGCTCCTCCGGACCATAAGGCAAGGGAAGATCCTTGACCATCTCGGTGAGGTCGCGGTTCATCTGCACTGCGGCGACGCGTTCGCGGAGATTGTCGCCCACCTTGCCGCGCACCTCGTCGACCCGGTCGATGAGCTCCGCCAGGCTGCCGTATTGGAGGATCCACTTCTGCGCCGTCTTCTCGCCCACCCCCGGCACGCCCGGCAGATTATCCGACGGATCGCCGCGCAGCGCCGCGAAATCCGGGTACTGCGTCGGCGTCAGACCGTACTTCTCCTTCACCGCATCCGGCGTGAAACGGTGCAGCGTGGACACGCCGCGCATGGGGTACAGCACGGTCGTCGAATCGTTGACGAGCTGCAGCGCATCACGGTCGCCGGTGACGATGAAGGTTTCGAAGCCCTCCGGCAGGGCCTCCGTGGCCAAGGTGGCGATGATGTCGTCGGCCTCGTAGTTCTCCTTTTCCAGGGTGACGATGCCCATCTCCTGAAGCACCTGCTTCAGCAGCGGAACCTGGCCGCGGAACTCCTCGGGCGTCTTCTCGCGCTGGGCCTTGTACTCCGGGAACTTGTCCGTGCGGAACGTCTTGCGCCCGACGTCGAAGGCCACCGCGACGTGGGTCGGCTTCTCCTCCGCCAGGAGGTTCGACAGCATCGACAGGAACCCGTACACCGCATTGGTGTACTGCCCGCCCGTCGTTGAGAAGTTGTCCGTGGGCAACGCGAAGAAGGCGCGGAACGCCATGGAGTGGCCATCGACGAGCATCAGGGTTCGTTTCATGCCGACCAGTGTAGGAAACGGCGCCACCGCACCGCCGACGGCGATGACCACCGGCGCCGGACGGAGGGGCACGATACGCACGGAGGGTGCAGCGAGCGCGGCGAGTGCGAGGCCCGCGGCGAATGCGGCGAGTACGCAACGGACGGCCACCCCAGGGTCACTCCTCCCCCTTTTGGGCCCCGGGTGTCCCCCATTCACCACCGTCGATCGAAATACCCGGGGGTGCTTGTGGGTACGCGGACCCCCAAGCTTTAAGCTATTGATCATGGAAAGCGATACCTCACGACCCCGGCGCCAGAATTCCGCTGCCACCCGGGCTCGCATCGTCGAGGTGGCTGCGGACTACTTCACCCGCAAGCCCTTCGCGAAGGTCTCCCTGAAGGAGATCGCCTCGGAAGCGGGCGTCAGCGCGCCGTTGATCATCAAGTACTTCCGAACCAAGGAAGGCCTGCTCGAAGAGCTGATCAACTTCTCCCCGATGAAGGACCTCATTTGCGAGGCCGCCTTCGAAGACATCGGCGCGACGCTTGCCGACGACGCCATCAACGGCGACCGCTCCTCCACGGGCTCCCTCATCGCCCTGCTCATGGCCACCGCCGGCAGCCCGGCCGCGGTGAAGACGGTGACCGACCAATTCCAGGAGGTCATCGGCGGCGCCCTGTTCGATCGCATCCGCGACGAGGCCCCGGCCGTCAACGGCGACGAGGACGCCGAGCAGCGCTGCCAGTACGCGCTGGCCATGTACACCGGCCTGGGCACGGTGCTGGTCAGCTACGCCCGGGGCATCCCGTCGGAGGGAGCCGACGCCGTGAAGTCTTACGGCGCCCACATCCAGCGGGTGTTGGAAACCCCGACGGAGGTCCCGGTCGCCAACGCCGGGGACTGACCGCCCCCCACCCGCGCACCACCGCGCCAGCCGTCCGCCGTCCACGTGAGCGTCACGGCACCGATCGCCCGATGACAGGGCCAGATCGCGGATGTGACGCGCACTACCCTTCGCCACCACCGGTTTTTCGGCGCCGACCCGGTAACATCCCGACGCGATGGATACCAACGACAACGCCCGCCCCTCCCGCAGCGACGGCGCGCACCACGCGTCCGCACAAGTGGACGGCCCGGCGACCACCACGAACCCCCGTCCCCCGACGGTCGGCGGCACCGTCGCCAACGTCGTCCGCGGCGGCCTCATCGGCCTGGCGGAGACGGTCCCCGGCGTGTCCGGCGGCACCGTCGCCCTGATCACGGGCATCTACGAGCGTTTGATCGCGTCGGCGAAGCACATCACGGAGATCCCGAAGGATCTGGCGACGAAGGGCGATTGGCGCGCGTCGGCCCGCAAGATCGATTGGTGGCTGCTGCTGCCGGTCGCCGTCGGCATGCTGGCGGCGGTTTTCTCCATGGCCGGCATCATGGAGTCCTTCGTCACGGATAAGCCGGTGGCGTCGAAAGCCCTGTTCATGGGCATGATCGCCATGTCGGCGCTCATTCCGTTCCAGGAGGTGCGCCCGGGTGCGCTGGACCGGCCGGGGGTGCGCGGCAAGGCGTTGGCGGTCTTCGTGCTCTTCGCGGTGGGCACGTTCTGGTTGACGTCGCTGCCGCAGTCCACCTCGTCGTCGGATCCGGCGCTGTGGGTGGTGTTCCTCGCCGCGTCGGTGGCGATTTGCGCGCTCGTTCTGCCGGGCGTGTCCGGTTCGTTCTTCCTGCTCGTGGTCGGTCTGTACGCGCCGACGATGGCGGCGGTCGACCAGCGCAATTTCGCGTACCTGGGCACGTTCATGCTCGGCGCGCTGGTGGGCATCGTCCTGTTCGTCCGTCTGCTGGAGTGGCTGTTGGCGCACAAGCACACGGTGACGATGATGGCGATGGCGGGTCTGCTGCTCGGTTCGCTGCGCGCCCTGTGGCCGTGGCAGGCCGAGGACGGTTCGATGCTGCGCGCCGGCGACGATTGGCCGATGGCCCTGGGACTGTTCCTGTTGGGGGCGTTCATCGTCGGCATCGTCGCGTGGGTGCAGCACCGTTTCTCTGAGCCGGAGTCGGTGCGCTAGTATTCTTCACGTTGCTTTGCGACGGCCCGCGCCGGGAGTGAAGCGACCTGGAGCGCCCCCGTAGCCCAATTGGCAGAGGCAGTGGATTCAAAACCCACACAGTGTGAGTTCGAGTCTCACCGGGGGCACGGATAATTCGACCCCGATCACTTGTCATTGCAGGTGGTCGGGGTTTTTCCTGTTGTCGGGATGGCCCTGCGCCCACCCTGGGGAGGTCCCGATCGCGCACGGCCGGCAAAGGCCGGGCGGCAACCGGGGCGCGACCGGATCCCGACCGGGGCGGTGACCTCGACCGATGCCCGCACAGGTCGCCGACGCCGTAGAGTGGACGGCACGATGCGGAACGACGACACGGGCAACGACGACCGAGGACACGACGACATGGGCGCAGCAGACGACTTCGACGTCGACTACTCCGGGCCCGCGCCGTGGAAGAGGATCCTCGTGGCGGTCGCCGTGATCGTCGGCGTCATCGCGTTCATCGCCGCCATCGTCTGGCGCGGGTGGCCCGGCGTCGCCATCGGCGCCGCACTGGCCGGCGGCATGCTCTTGCCCGCCGGATGGTGGTTGTGGCACGAACATCGCGAACGACGCGCGGCCGCCGACCCCGAGGCGCCCGCCGCGGTCCTCGACCGGCGCTGGCGGTTCATCGCCCCCATCGCCGTGATCCTGCTCGCCGTCGGGTCCGTCCTCGCCTTCGCGCTGCCCGCCCCCGACGACGACGCCCCGCCCGTCGAAGAGGAGACCACCAGCCACCGGACTCCGCCGAAGCCCTCCTCGACGTCGAAGTCCCGATCGGCACCCCCGCGCACCACGACGACCTTCACGGAGACGACGACCACGCCGACATCGTCGGAAAGCTCGGAGCCCGACACGTCGACGTCGTCAAGCACCCGGCCGAGCACCGGCGAGTCCGGCACGACCACCGAACCCACCACCGCGCCGACGCAGTCGCCCGAGCCGACCACCCAACCGCCCGAGCCGACCACCCAACCGCCCGAGCCCACGACTCCGCCGACGCAACCGACCACCCAACCGACGCAGCCCACGCAGCCGCCCCCGCCGACCACCCAGCCGACGCAATCCGACCCGGCGGCCGGGGCCGCCCTCGCCCCGCTTCCCCAATAGCCGGTCCGCCACCGGCGCCATCCCCGATCCCGGATGCCGCGGCCGCCGGCGCGTCCATTAGGCTGTCTAAAACGAACCGACGGGCGAAAGGCGCCCGGCCGATCAACGAGGAGCCGACGCAGATGGCCAGCGGCAAGGGCAGCAACAGCAGCGAGACCAGCAGCGACCACCCCAGCGACGAGCACGCCGTCCACGACGACGTGCGCGCCGACGTCACCGCCGGCGAGTCCCCCGCCGCCCCCGTCACCACCGACGAGATTTTCAAGGCGCACGAGGGCGGCAAGCTCATCACCGCCTCCACCTTGCCCCTGGACTCCACCCGCGACCTGTCCATCGCCTACACCCCCGGCGTCGCCCAGGTCTGCGAAGCCATCCACGATGATCCCAAGCTGACCCGCACCTACACGTGGACCGGCAACAACGTCGCCGTCATCTCCGACGGCACCGCCGTCCTCGGCCTCGGCGACATCGGACCGCGCGCCGCCCTGCCCGTCATGGAGGGCAAGGCCCAGCTGTTCGGCCGCTTCGCCGGAATCAACGCCGTCCCCATCGTCCTGGACACCACCGACCCCGACGAACTGGTCGACACCATCGCCCGCCTCGCCCCCTCCTTCGGCGGCATCAACCTGGAGGACATTTCCGCGCCGCGCTGCTTCGAGGTGGAGCGACGCCTCGACGACAAGCTCGACATCCCCGTGTTCCACGACGACCAGCACGGCACCGCCATCGTCATCACCGCGGGCCTGCGCAACGCCTGCAAGCTCACCGGTCGCCGCCTCGAAGACCTGAAGGTCGTCATCTCCGGCGCCGGCGCCGCGGGCGTGGCCACCACCCGAATGCTGCTGTCCGCCGGAGTCAGCGACATCGTCGTCGTCGACTCCCGCGGCATCATCCACGAGGGCCGCGAGCCCCTCAACGAGGTCAAGGCCACCATCGCGGAGCTGACCAACCCGCGCGGCCTGCAGGGGACCATCACCGACGCCCTCGTCGACGCGGACGCCTTCATCGGCGTGTCCGCCGGCCACCTCACCGCCGAGCAGGTGGCGAAGATGGCCGACGGTCCGTTCCTGTTCTCCCTGGCCAACCCGAACCCCGAGATCCCCCAGGACATCGCCCTGCAGTACGGCTCGGTCGTGGCCACCGGCCGCTCCGACTACCCGAACCAGATCAACAACGTGCTGGCGTTCCCCGGCATCTTCAAGGGCGCGTTGGCCGCCGGCGCCACGCGCATCACCAAGTCCATGAAGCTGGCCGCCACCCGCGCCATCGCCGCCGTCGCCGCCGAGGATCTGCGCCCCGACTACATCGTCCCGTCGCCGCTGGATCCCCGCGTCGCCCCGGCCGTCGCCGCCGCCGTGGAAGTCGCCGCCCGCAATGATTCGACCTCGGGGGCCTCCCGCTAGACTCTTCTCACATGAGAAGATCCCTCGCCGCCGCCGCGGCCACGCTGGCGGCCGCACTGACGCTGGGGTTGACCGGCTGCGTCACCAACGACGAAGGCGGTCACCCCGACGGGTGGGAACCGGTGTCTCCGGACCCCGTGCCCGAGCTCGCCGAACAGGTGCCGGAGGACATCCGGGCCCGCGGGACGATTTCGATCGGCACCAATCCCCCGTTCGCCCCGCTGGAGTTCAAGGACGCGAAGGGCGAGATCATCGGTTTCGACCTGGACCTCGCCCGCGCCGCCGCGCGGGTGCTCGACCTGGACCTCGTCGTCCGCGAGCAGGACTTCACGCTGATCCTGCCGTCGATTTCGGCCGGCACGGTCGACTTCGGAGCCTCCGGGTTCACCAGCAACGAGGAACGTCGCCAGACGTACGACTTCGTCGACTACCTGGACACGGGCCTGCAGTGGGCCCGTCCGGCCGGTTCCGACGTCACCCCCGACGACGCCTGCGGGCTGGAGATCGCCGTCCAGCGCGGCACCGTCGCCGAAATGGAGGATCTGCCCGCCCGCAGCGACGCGTGCGTCGAGGAGGGCAAGGCGCCGATCAAACGCCTGGCCTACCAGGACGCCGGCACCGCGGCGACGGCGGTGGTGCTCGGCCGCGCCGACGCCATCGCCGCCGACTCCCCCATTTCCGCATGGGCCGTCGCCCGCGCCGACGGGAAGCTGGAGATGGCCGGCGACATCTACGACGGCGCTCCCTTCGGCTGGCCGGTGCCCAAGGGATCCGAGTTGGGCCCGCTGCTGGCCGACGCGTTGCAGCACCTCATCGACACCGGTGAATACGAGCGAATCCTGACCATGTGGGGGCTCGACGACGGCGCCGTGGACCAGGCGCGCATCAATGGAGAGGACATCCGATGACGGAGACGACGAGCGGCGCCCGCCGCGAGCCGACCGAGCGCGAGCTCGACGCACCGATCAAGGCGAAGCCGCTGCCGCATCCGGGCAGGTGGATCGGTGCGGCGATCCTGTTGGCGTTGGCCGCGTGGTTCGTCATCGGCGCCGCGCGCAACGAGGCGTACCACTGGGACGTGTACTTCAAGTACCTGCTGGACACCCGCATCGCCACGGCGGCGCTGCACACGCTGGCGTTGACGGTGCTGGCGATGCTCATCGGCATCGTCGGAGGCGCGCTCATCGCCGTGCTGCGCATGTCGGAGAACCCGGTGCTGTCCTCCATTTCGTGGGTGTACCTGTGGATCTTCCGCGGCACCCCGGTGTACGTGCAGCTGGTGTTCTGGGGCCTGTTGGGCACGATCTACAGCTCGGTGAACGTCGGTTTCGCCGAGATCGATCTGCAGTCCGCGCTGCAGAACACGTTCCTGCTCGCCGTGCTGGGCCTGGGCCTCAACGAGGCCGCGTACATGGCCGAGATCGTCCGCGCCGGCATTCAGGCGGTGCCGGAGGGCCAGACGGAGGCGTCGAAGGCGCTGGGCATGAGCTGGGGCATGACCATTCGCCGCACCATTCTGCCGCAGGCGATGCGCATCATCATTCCGCCCACGGGCAACGAGTTCATTTCGCTGCTGAAGACCACGTCGCTGGTCGTGGCGGTGCCCTACACCGCGGAGCTGTACGGACGCGCGACGGACATCGCCAACGAGCTGTTCCTGCCGGTGCCGATGCTGCTGGTCGCCGCCACCTGGTACCTGGTCATCACGTCGATTCTGATGGTCGGCCAGCATTACCTGGAGAAGCACTTCGCCAAGGGCGCAACGCGCAATCTCACCGCCCGCCAGCTTGCGGCGCTGGCCGATGCCGAGGGCGTGCCCCCGGTCAACGCCCGCGTCGTGGAGAAGTCCGAGCGCGCCAACTACGAGGAGGATCAGCGATGAGCCCGGCCACCGCACACGGCCCCGCCACCGGAGGCACCGGTGCCGAACGTCCCATGGTCGAGGCGCGCCACGTGCGCAAGTCCTTCGGCCGCCTGGAGGTGCTCAAGGGCATCGACCTGGAGGTGCCCCGCGGCACGGTCACGTGTCTGATCGGCCCGTCCGGTTCGGGCAAGTCGACGCTGTTGCGCTGCGTCAATCATCTGGAGCGGGTCACCGCCGGCCGCTTGTACGTCGACGGCGAGTTGATCGGCTACCGCGAGCGCGATGGCGTCCTGCACGAGATTTCGCCGCGGGAAGCCGCCCGTCAGCGCGCGGACATCGGCATGGTGTTCCAGAACTTCAATCTCTTCCCGCACCGCACGGTGCTGGGCAACATCATCGAGGCCCCGATGCACATCAAGGGCGTCACGCAGGGCGCGGCCTCGGAGCGGGCGATGGAGCTGCTCAACCAGGTTGGTCTGGCCCACAAGGCCGATGCGTACCCGGTGCAGCTTTCGGGTGGCCAGCAGCAGCGCGTGGCCATCGCCAGGGCGTTGGCCATGGATCCGAAGCTGATGCTTTTCGACGAGCCGACGTCCGCCCTGGACCCCGAACTCGTCGGTGATGTTCTCGCAGTCATGCGCGGCCTGGCCGATGACGGCATGACGATGATGGTGGTCACCCATGAGATGGCGTTCGCCCGCGAAGTCGCCGACCGGGTGGTTTTCATGGACGACGGCACCGTCGTCGAGTCGGGAACGCCCGACGAGGTTCTGGGAAATCCCCGCGAGGAGCGGACGAAGTCGTTCCTGTCGTCGCTGTTCTAGATGTACTGACCGGGGAGGTTAGTTAACCGGGACACCGGTGAAAGACCCCCACACGCGGAATGGGGCCGGTGGTGATTGTAATCGTGCAGCCACCGGCCCATTGTCACTGATGACCCGGGCGGCGACCTCGGAGATGGGATCGCCGTCGTCGACGACGAGGCGGGCTACTTGAAGTCGGTGTCGGGGCGTGAGCGCTGCGTTAGGGTGAGCCACAGAAGACCTCCTGTGTGGCTGGGTTGGATTAGGGCAATTCCCATTCCACATTGGAGGTCTTCGTCATGTGGTCGGATCGCATAGATTCGACCAACGTCTCCGGCCAGTACACCTAGCGGCATGATGACCGAATCCAGCCGAAGCGCTACATGCCGCTTATTGCACCAGGACACACAGCCTATGAACTCATACCCTCCAGCCTGGCGAACGTCATTTCCAACGAAGGAATACTTGCGCAGAAAAAACCAGAAATAGCGAGAGGAGCGCTAGAGCCCCGATGTGATTATCACCTGCAGCAATATTATAGTAAACAATTGTACCAACGGTAACCATCGCAGCTATCGACGCAAGAACCAGTTGCAATAATTGCACGTCACGCAGGCGCCCCATAGCGATCAGGCCAGCCACAAGCCAAAAACAACACAATACAGGCACCATTTCGACACTATCTAAGTAATCACCTAAAATCCAGAAGACACCAGCAGTCAGGGTAGCCAGGGTAAAACTGATCAGAATTTTCCTAGACATCTCGAACCACAATGCCCTAACACTTAACATCTCGCCGACACGGGCAATATCGAACTCCCCATTCGAGAAACCAACTCCTGGCCGATTTTCCTATCCCCGCGCTTTACATCGCGGATATCCGGATCAGCCGGCACCATAGATGACGAATCCCCTAAACCTGATGCGAATCTTCTTAGGAGAAAGATACTCCCAAATAAAGCCGCAGCACAACGGGCGAGGCTCCCCTCGTTGAGGGTTCACGTGACTTCGTGTCCCCAAGGTCCGGAAAGATATTTCCGGTCTCCGAAGACTCTGCTGCCTCGGTACTTTCGGGCGGCGGTCGCGCCTGCCACACCCCCTGGGTTCGATCGCGATCTCGAACAACCGGAAGGCCGCAGCTCGGATCTTCTACTGCGGTTTCGTCATCCTCAACACTGAACTGACCTGACTACACCGAGTCGGAGACATTCCCTAAGCCATCCCCACCAGGCCACGGACCAACGTCACCGCCGCTCCGGTGGAGGCGACGATCAGCGCCAATCGGCGGGCCTTGCGCACGTCGGTGCGCTTGGCGATGGCGGTGCCGACCTTCAGTCCCACCACCATGCCGACGACGCCGATGACCCAAACGTGCCACGGTGCCTGCGGGATGATCGGCTCGGCGGCGGACAATTCCTTCACGGTCAGCGACAGGGCCCCGGAGACGAAGAACAGCGGCTGCAACGTCGCCGCGAACGTCTTCTGCGGCCACCGGCTGGCCTGCGCGTAGACGGTGATGGCCGGCCCGGCGATGCCGGCCAGGGTGTTCATGAACCCGCCGACCGCACCGGAAGCCATCGCGTAGCGGCGGCCGTCGATGCGCACGTGCTCGGGCATGACCGTCGTCACCGTCAGCCCCAGCAGCACGAGCCCGCCGACGATGACCTGCAGCGGCGCCGTCGGCGTGTTGTGCACGACCCAGGCGCCCGGGATCGCCCCGACGAGCATCACCGGGCCGATCAACCAGAACTTCCGCCAGTCGACGTTGTCGCGCACCGACAGCGTCTGGAAGATCGCGTTGACGGTCGCGAGCACGTTGATGATCAACACGCCCGCCACCGGACCGACGATGAGACTCAGCACCGGCGCGCCGATGAGCCCGAGCCCCATGCCGGACACCCGCTGGAGGCACGCCCCCACCAGGGCGACAACGGCGATGACGAGCAACGCCCACGTCGAAAGGTCCATGGCCGGGGATGTTACTCCCCGGCCCGGGAACCGTCCGACGCGGGCGCGGGTCGCGGTGAAGCGGGAAAACGCTAGATGATGCCCTGGGCGAGCATGGCGTTGGCGACCTTCTTGAAGCCGGCGATGTTGGCGCCGACGACGTAGTCGTCCTCGCGGTCGTAGGTGGCGGCGGTCTTGGCGCAGTTGTCGAAGATGTTCGACATGATGCGCTGCAGACGCTCGTCGGTGTACTTGAAGGACCAGGAGTCGCGGGTGGCGTTCTGCTGCATCTCCAGGGCGGAGGTGGCCACGCCGCCGGCGTTGGCGGCCTTGCCCGGGGCGAAGTGGATTGCCGACTTGCGGAAGTACTCCACGGCCTCCGGCGTCGACGGCATGTTGGCGCCCTCGGCGACGTACTTGCAGCCGTTGGCGGCGAGCTTCTTGGCGTCGTCGCCGTTGAGCTCGTTCTGGGTGGCGCAGGGCAGCGCGACGTCGCAGGCGACCTCCCACACGTTGCCCTTGGCGTGGAACTCGGCGCCTTCGGCCTCCTCGGCGTACTCGGCGACGCGGCCGCGGCGGACCTCCTTGACCTCGCGGAGCAGCTCGACGTCCACGCCGTTGGGGGTGGAGACGTAGCCGGAGGAGTCGGAGAAAGCGACGACGGTGGCGCCCAGCTGCTGGGCCTTCTCGATGGCGTAGATGGCGACGTTGCCGGAGCCGGAGACGACGACCTTGGCGCCGTCGAGGGACTCGCCGTGCTCCTCCATCATGCGCTGGGTGAAGTAGACGCAGCCGTAACCGGTGGCCTCGGTGCGGACGAGAGAGCCGCCCCAGGTCAGGCCCTTGCCGGTGAGGACGCCGGACTCGTGGCGGTTGTTCAGGCGGCGGTACTGGCCGAAGAGGTAGCCGATCTCGCGGCCGCCGACGCCGATGTCGCCGGCCGGCACGTCGGTGTACTCGCCGACGTGGCGGTGCAGCTCGGTCATGAAGGACTGGCAGAAGCGCATGACCTCCAGATCGGACTTGCCCTTGGGGTCGAAGTCGGAGCCGCCCTTGCCGCCGCCGATGGGCAGGCCGGTGAGGGAGTTCTTGAAGATCTGCTCGAAGCCGAGGAACTTGATGATGCCCAGGTTCACGCTCGGGTGGAAGCGCAGGCCGCCCTTGTACGGGCCCAGCACGGAGTTGAACTGAACGCGGAAGCCGCGGTTGACCTGAACCTGGCCCTGGTCGTCGACCCACGGCACGCGGAAGATGATCTGACGCTCCGGCTCGCACAGGCGCTGGACCAGACCCATCTCGCCGTACTCGGGGTTCTTGGCGAGGACGATCTTCAGGGATTCGAGGACCTCGGACACCGCCTGGTGGAACTCGGGCTCGCCCGCGTTCCGACGCAGCACGAGTTGGTAAAAGTCGGAGACTCGATCGTCGACGTTCAACTTTTCGCCTTTCTTCGCTCCCGTCCGGCGCACCTGCGTTCGCGGCGGGCCTGGGCCAACCGAAGCGCGGGACCGCGCGCGAGGCGCCGGCCGGGACGGGGAGATGGTTTCTTGCCAACCGGCATTCTTCCACGCTCGTCGCCCCCACGGAAACGCGCGGCGCACTCCGACAACGCGCCGCCCCCTACCGTCACCCCCATTGTCAACATGGTCAAAACCCCGGGAAATGGACGGATAACGGCCATGAAACACGGCCGTAACATCCGGGACGGCTGCGGCGGTGGCGTCCGGGGCTTTCGGTGCTTGACGACGACGCGAAGTGATCCTCGTCACCCGGGGGCCGAATCAGGGCCGGACGGCGACCATCCAGGGGTAGCGGGCGACGTTTTCGAGCATGTCGTCGAACTCGCGGAGCACGGGATCGTCGGGAAGCGGGGCGGCGGGGGTCAGCAGACGCGACAGGTCCATGGCCAGGGCGTTGAGGGAGCCCTGCAAGCCGGCGAGGTCGAGCGTGTAGCGGCGCATGACGCGATCGCCGACGGGCTCGTCGGGGTTTTCGCGTTCCCACTGCTCGATCAACTGCTCGTCGACGGGGGCGTCGGAGACGATGACGTCGGCGTCGGAAATCTTGCCCTCGGATTCCAGCTGGCCCAGCCGCGCGGAGAAGGCGCGGGCAAGGTCGTCGGAGTCGGCGGGCGGAACAAGGCAATCGAAGACGATGGCAGGCATACCGGTAAGGGTACCCTCACCCGAAGCGGTGCGCCATGATGGGGCCATGGACACCAGCCTCGCCGTCGACCCGGAGTTCACCGTCATCTGTTGCCCGGACAGTTTCAAGGGCACCGCCACCGCCGACGAAGCCGCCGAGGCGATGGCCGCGGGCGTGCGCGACGCGGGCGCGACGGCGGTGGCCGTGCCGATGGCCGACGGTGGCGAGGGCACGGCCCAATTGCTTGCGCGGGCGTGGGCGGTCGACGAAGCGGTGGCCCATGACGTCGACGCCGTGGATGCGATCGGCCGCCCGATCACGGCCCGCTGGTGGGAACCGACCCCGGGACGCGCGGTGCTCGATCTGGCGTCCGCGTCGGGATTGCCGGCGGTGGCCGACTCCCCCGACGCCCTCGGCGCCTCGACGTTCGGTACGGGCGAGGTGATCCTGGACGCGCTGGACCACGGGGCCACGGACCTCACGTTGTGCCTGGGCGGTTCGGCGACGACCGACGGCGGCGCCGGAATCGTCGTCGCGCTGGGTGGTCGGATCGACGATGCGTCGGGCCGCACCGTACCCCGGGGCGGCGGCGCGCTGGCCGGGGCGGACCGCCTCGACCTCGCGGGGTTGGATCCGCGCGCCCGGCGCGCCACGTGGACGCTGGTCCTCGACGTCACGACGCCGCCGCGCGACGCCCCGACCGTGTTCGGCCCGCAGAAGGGTGCGACACCGGAGCAGATCGACCATCTCACCGGGGCGCTGGTGAATTGGTGCCGCATCTGCGGCGTCGCCCCGGACGAGGCCGGTTACGGTGCGGCGGGAGCGACGCCGGTGGGCATCTCCACGGTGGCGGCCGATTCCCTATCGATCGAAGGGGGCGCGGCGCTGCTGGGAGGCGCCACCGGCCTCGACGAGGCGATGTCCGCCGCGGCGTGCGACCTCATTCTCACCGGTGAAGGCTCCGTCGACGCCCAGAGCCACGTGGGCAAGGTCGTCGGCTGGGTCGTCGACCACGCCGACGCGCCGGTTCACGTCATCGGCGGAGCAGTGGACGAGGAGGCGGTCGTCGTCAAGCACGCGACGGGGGCCACGGCCCTGCCCGGCCCCATGGAGCACACCCGGAAGCAGCTGCGCGCCGCCGCATACGAGGCGACGGTGCGGGCGGCGCGGAAGGCGGGGCGGACGCGGCGGCCGTAATCTGGTGACATGCAGGAAATCGGAACGCCCTTGGTCACCCTGGCGGACGGCACCGTCAAACAGCTCAACCCCTTCTCCGGCACCCAGGTATGGACCGTCCCCGGTCGCGGCAACCGGCCGCTGGGCATCTCCCGCCCCGAACCGAAACCCCTGACCGACGCGGACTTCACCTCCCGCGACGCCTTCGGTTCCGCCAACGCGCTGCAGACGCCGCCGGAAAAGGCCCGCGTCGTCCGCGACGACTCGTCGCCGACCGGTTTCCGCACCATCTACGGCGTCCATCCCGGACAGCTCCACGACACGCAGGCGGAGTTCCGGCGCGTGCCGAACCTGTTCGAGATCGTCAGCTACGGCTACTGGGCCGCCAACTACGACTTCATGCCCGACGACGAAACCCGCCAACGCATGGCCGACTACCTGGCGGACCCGGCCGGCCGCGACCACGTGCTGTCCATCGTGCGCACGCGGCTGAAGGCCGGCGGCATGACGCCCGAGGCGATCGCGGAGCTCACCGACGGTGAACTGCTCGAACACGCCCCGGGGTACTTCGCCGGCGGACACGACGTCATCATCGGCCGTCGGCATTTCGTCGATGGCGCGACCCACGACGACCAGCTGGCGTCGTCGGGCACGCTCACCGTCGACGAGCACCGGGCGTTCATCGACTTCACCGTCGAGTCGATGGCGGACCTGTACCGACGCAACCGGTACGTGCGCTACGTCGTGGCATTCCAGAATTGGCTCAAACCCGCCGGCGCCAGCTTCGACCACCTGCACAAGCAGCTGGTGGCCATCGACGAGCACGGCGAACAGCTCGAGCAGGAGATCCGCCGCCTGCGCGCCAACCCGAACATGTACAACGAGTTCGCCGTCGACTACGCGGCGCGGCACAACCTGGTCATCGCCGAAAACGACCACGCCGTGGCATTCGCCGGCTTCGGGCACCGCTACCCCACCCTGGAGATCCACTCGAAATCGCCGACGTGCGAGCCGTGGCGCCAACGGCCCGAGGAGATCGCCGGCATGAGCGACCTCATCCACGCCTGCCACGCCGCCGCCGGCCCGGACGTGCCCTGCAACGAGGAATGGCACCACCGGCCCATCGACCTCGACGTGCGCATGCCGTGGCGCGTGATGATCAAGTGGCGCGTGTCCAACCTCGCCGGTTTCGAGGGCGGCACGAAGATCTACCTCAACACCATCTCCCCACAGGATCTGCGCGACCGCGTCGTGCCGCAGTTCTACAGGCTTCGCGACGAGGGCCGCATCGCCGGAGACATCCGCATCGCCGTCGAATGCGCCTGCCGCCCCAACTCCCTGCGCTACAACCCGCAGGTGTCCAAGGAGCCGCGCCTGTAACGCGGGGTGACGGCGTTCGACGCATCCGGCACCGGGCGGGGCCGGACTGAACCGATCGGTACACTGGCGGCAGCAAGGTCGGCCCACGGCACCGCGCCCGGGTCGACGCCCCGCCGCACACGGCCCGTCAACCGGAAAACGAGGATCACCGACTCCATGTCCGTCACCCCGCCCACCGACGCCCGCTTTCACCGCACGGTCCCCGAGGTCATCGCGGACCACGGCGCCGACCTGTCCTGGCAGCAGTCGGTGTACCGGCACCTGCACGCCAACCCGGAGCTGTCGTCCGTGGAGGAAGCCACCGCCGCGTACCTGGCCGATCGGCTGTCCGAATTCGACTGCAGCATCACCACCGGCATCGGCGGCCACGGCCTCGTCGGCGTGTTCCGCAACGGCGGGGGCCCCACGGTGCTGTTCCGCGCCGACATCGACGCCCTGCCCGTCGAGGAGGCCACCGGCGTCGATTACGCGTCCGTCGCCGACGGCATCTCCCGCGAAGGCGTCGCGTCGAAGGTCATGCACGCCTGCGGCCACGACCACCACATGACGGCGCTGCTCGGCGCGTGCGCCATCCTCGACGCCAACCGCGACGACTGGTCCGGCACCTTCATCGCCCTGTTCCAGCCGGCCGAGGAAGCCGCCTGCGGCGCCCAGGCCATGGTCGACGACGGCCTGACCACCATGATCCCCCGGCCCGACGTGTGCCTGGGCCAGCACGTCGTCCCCGGCCCCGCCGGCCGCGTCATGTCCGCCGCGGGCCCCGTCCTCACCGGCTGCGACACCATCACCATCGACATCACCGGGCGTTCGGCCCACGGTTCCATGCCGCACAACGGCGTCGACCCGACGTACATCGCCGCGGCCATCGTCATGCGGTTGCAGGGAATCGTCGGCCGCGAGGTTTCTCCCCACGAGTTCGCGGTGATTTCCGTGGGCACGCTGTCGTCGGGCAACTCGAACAACACCATCCCCGGCCACGCCCGCATCGTCCTGAACATCCGCTACTACTCGGACGAGGTCCGGACGATCCTGATCGACGCCATCGAGCGGATGGTCCGCGCCGAGTGCGCCGCCTCCGGCGCCGACGTCGAGCCCCGGTTCACGTACTCCGACCACGGCAACGTCACCGACAACGACCCCGAGGTCTTCGCCGACGTCCGCGCCGCGTTCGACGGCGTCTTCGGCGACGAGTCCGTCACCGCCGAGCGGTGGACCGCCTCGGAGGACTTCTCCGACATCCCCAACGCCTTCGGCTGCCCCTACGTCTACTGGACCGTCGGCGTGACTCCCCGCGAGCTGTGGGACTCCGCCGTCGCCGCCGACCGGGTCCTGGAGGACGTGCCCTCCAACCACATGTCGACGTTCCTGCCCGACTACGAGCCCACCGTCGACGCCACCACCCGCGCCGCCGCAGCCGCCGTCCTGGCCTGCCTGCGCAGGTAGTCCTCCTCCCCCGGTTTCCCCGCCCCGGGCCCCGACGACGCCCGCCCCACGGAAAGCACACCGCCATGCCCCTGCACCTGCCCACCGACCGGATGACCATCGGCCTGGCCGAACCCCTCGCCGGCGGGCGCGGGCCGGTGCCGGATCTCGACGTGCTGCTGCGGGACACGGCCACCCTCGCCCGGCACGCCGAGGACGCCGGGGCCACCGCCCTGTGGTTTCGCGACGTGCCGCTGCTGGTCGACGAGTTCCGCGACGCCGGGCAGATCCTCGACCCGTTCACGCACATGGCGTACCTGGCGGCGCACACCTCCACCATCGGGTTGGCCACCGCGTCGACGGTGCTGACGCTGCGCCACCCGATTCACGTGGCCAAGCAGGCCGCCAGCGTCGACCGGCTCTCCGGCGGGCGCGTCGCACTCGGCGTCGCCACCGGCGACCGGCCCGAGGAGTTCCCCGCCTTCAAACGTCGCCGCTCCGACCGCGCCGAGGACTTCCGCCACGCCGTCGACTACGTCCGCGCCCTGTGGCGCCCGGGCACGCCCCGCACCCGCGCCAACCGGTGGGGCGGCGTCGACATGGGCATCGAGATGCTGCCCAAGCCCGTCGGCGGCGACCCCATCCCGCTTTTCGTCACCGGCTTCTGCGGCCAAACCCCGGACTGGATCGCCGAACACGGCGACGGCTGGATGTACTACGGGCAGGACCTCGACACCACGGCGAAGCTCGTCCGCGGCTGGCGCGACGACGTTGCCCGGCTATGCGGCACGGATGCGTCCGGCCGCGACGTCGTCAAGCCCTACATCACCACCCTGACCCTGGACCTGCTGCCCGACCCGGACGCCGAGCCGAAGCCCCTGCGCTACGGTTTCCGCGCGGGCCGGACCTTCCTGCTGCGGTACCTCGAACGCCTGGCGGTACTCGGGGTCGACCACGTCATGCTGGGGCTGCGTGCTTCACGACGACCCGTGCCCGACGTCCTCGACGAACTCGCCGAACACGTCTTCCCCCTGTACCCGCGGTAGCCGCCCGGCGCGAGGTCAGGCGTCGTATGCCGGGTAGTCGACGTAGCCTTCCGGGCCCTGCGCGTAGATGGTGTCGGGGTCGACGTCGGCCAGCGGCAGACCGTCGCGCATGCGGCGCACCAGATCCGGGTTGGCGATGTACGGCCGCCCGAAGCCGACCAGGTCCACCAGCCCGGAGTCGAGCCACTCCTGCGCCGACTCGGCATCCTGGCCACCGGTGAAGATCACGGCGCCGGGGTATTCCTCCCGCATGTGCTCCATGAACCCGCGCGGCACGCCGGGCACCACGACATCGCCGGTCGTCGATGACTGGTCGGCGACGTGGATGAAGTCGACGCCGCGCCGCCCCAGCTCCCGGGCCAGGGTGACGTAGGTGTTTTCGACGCCGTCGTAGAGCGGGATGTCGTTGACGGTGCCGTACGGGGAAATCCGAATGCCGACGGCGAAGTCGACGCCGGGTTCACGGCCCGCATCGCGCACGGCGGCCAGCACCGCGTCGGTCACCGCAAGCGGGAACCGCAGTCGCTTGTCGACGGTCTGCGCACCCCAATCATCCGTCCGGTCATTGACGCCGGGGTTGATGAACTGCTGGATCAAATAGCCGTTGGCGGCATGAATCTCGACGCCGTCGAAGCCCGCCTCCACCGCGTGGCCGGCTGCTCGGGCGTAGTCGGCGATGGTGGCGGCGATGCCGTCGTCGTCAAGCCCCACCGGGTCCGAGGCACCCGTGAACCGGGCCTCGCCGCGCGAATCGAAGACGTAGCACTTCGCGCCCTGCGCCGGCGTCGACGTCGAACTCACCGGCGCGGACCCCGACGGCTGCAGCGCCGTGTGCGACACCCGGCCGCAGTGCCACAACTGCGCCACCATCCGGCCGCCCTCCGCATGCACCCGGTCGAGGACCTGCCCCCACCCCTCGACCTGCGACGCCTTCCAGATCCCCGGCACCGCCGCGAAACCGCGGGCCTCCGGCGAAATGAACGTCCCCTCCGACACGATCAACCCCGCCGTCGCCCGCTGCGCGTAGTACTCGGCGACCATCTCGTCCGCCACCTGCGACTCCGACCGCACGCGGGTCATGGGCGCCATCACCACCCGGTTGGCAAGCGACATTTCGCCGATGCGGAACGAGTCGAACAGGGTGGGCAACGGGCCTCCTCGGAAACGGCCGCAGCACGCGGACGCGGACGGTCAGCGGACGGTCACCTGACCGGAAACTTTTCCGGTGACCTTAACACCGCCGCGTCCCGGCGCGTAAAGCCGTGGGGCGCCGCACCGACCGGGCCAACCCCGGTGCGGCCGCCGACGGGAGTCGGTCGTGGGGCCGACGACGGGGTCGGTCGTCGTCAGTTCTCGTCCGTGCCCGACTCCTCCTGAAGCGATCCGCGCACCGTGACGTCGCCGTCGATGACCGCACCGCCCGGAATATGGAGATTGCCGTCGTCGTCGATGAGCGGGGCCGGCAACGGCTCGCCCTGCTCGTCGTAGCCCGGCGCGGGAGTCGATTCCTGCGACTCCAGGGCATCCGGCGTAAACGCCGGGCTCCACTGGCGGGTACGGGGCTCCGGGCGTGCGGCCGCATCGTCGCGGATGCCCTTGACCAGCGAGATCATCATGGTGAAGCCGAGCACGAAGAACGGCAGGCCGACGACCGTGATCGTGTCCTGCAGCGCGGTGAGCCCCGCCTCGCCGGCTCCGACGAGCAGGATCGCGGCGACCAGGCCGGTCAGCACCGCCCAGACCACGCGCTGCACCGGGTTCGACTTGTTCTCGTCGCCCAGCGCCATCATGTCCAGGACCATCGACGACGAATCCATGGACGTCGTGAAGAAGATGACCACGATGATGACCGAAAACAGCGACAGCACCGGTGCAAACGGGAAGTGCGACAGGAACTCGAACAGCGCGCCGGGCACATCGCCCTGGTCGACGACGACGTCGACGAGCTTGCCGTGCTCCTGCTCCGCGCGGAACGACGCCATGCCGAAGATGCCGAACCAGATCAGCGAAAACGCCACCGGCAGCGCGAGCACGCCGCCGACGAATTCCCGGATGGTGCGGCCGCGGGAAATGCGGGCCACGAAGATGCCGACGAACGGCGCCCACGTGATGGTCCATGCCCAGTAAAAGACGGTCCATCCGCCCTGCCAGCCCGGGTTCTCGTCGAACGCGTCGTTCCACAGCGCCAGGCGCGGCAATTCCGCAAGGTAACCGCCGATCGCCTCGATGGTGCCGCGCAGCAGATACAGCGTCGGGCCCGCGACCAACACGAAGACGAGCAGCAGCACCGCGGCCACGATGTTGAGGTTCGACAGACGCTTGATGCCCTTGTCCAGCCCCAGCGCCACGGACACGCACGCGATGAGCGACACGATGATGATCAGCAGCACCTGGACGCTCACCGACTCATCGAAGCCGTACAGGCGATTCAGGCCGGCGCTGATCTGCATCGTGCCCAAGCCGATGGACACCGCCACGCCGAAGACCGTGCCGACCACGGCTACGACGTCGACGATCCGCCCGATCGGCCCATAGATGCGCGTGCCGATCAGCGGCGCGAGAATCGACGACAACCGCGCGGGCAGCTTCCGCTTGTAGATGAAGTAGGCGAACGCCAAACCGGGCAACGCGAAGATCGTCCACGTGTGCAGACCGAAGTGGTAGAAGGTGAACGCCATCGCTTCGCGGGCCGCGTCGTTGGACAGCGGCTCCGTGCCCGCCCGCGGCGGATTGGCGAAGTGGTTGAGCGGCTCGGCGACGCCCCAGAACATGAGGATCGTGCCGATGCCCGCGGCGAAGAGCATCGCGAACCACGTCGCCGTCGAATGCTCCGGGCGTTCATCGTCGCCGCCGAGGCGGATTCGGCCGAACCTCGACATGGCGATCCAGATGAGGAACACCAGAAACACGGTGATGCCGAGAATGTAGAACCAGCCCAGGTTCTCCTTCAGCCAGTCCGCGGCGGTGGAAAACGTCGCCGTGACCGATTCCGTGGACACCAGCGTCCACGCCACGAAGCCGAGAATGAGGATCACCGACGGCCAGAACACCGGCGGATCGATGCGGAAAGGGACCTTGCGACCGCGGGTGATGTCCCCCAGGCCGTCGTCGTCGGGGACCGCCTCCCCCGGTTTTCCGTCACGTGGTCTGCTGCCTTTGTTTTTGTCGGATTCTGGCAGGGACACGGCAATCACCTCAGGGTCAATCGGTCGGTCGACTGTCCCTTCTCACATGACCATCATTCACCTTCGGATACAACCCGAGCGAGCAGAATCGTTACCGATTCTTGCCCGTTCCGGCGCACTTCCCCGCCCTGCGGTCAGGCCTCCAGGTAGGTGATCAGGCCGGTCTGCGCCGGGTGCGCCAACAGCTGGTGACGCGGGACCACGCGCACGGCGTACCCGAAGGTGCCCGGACGGTCGGTGCGGATCGTCGCCGAATAGCGGCCCTGCCCGATGTGCTCCATGACGTGGATCGAGGTGTCGGACAGTTCCGCGCCGACGCCGCCCTCGCCGTCCGCATCGACGTCCACGTCGCCGACGATCGCTTCGACGCGCACGTCCTCGTCGGCAAGCGTGCCCAACTCCACGTCGACGCAGACGCGAAAATCCTTGCCCGCCAGCACGCGGGTACCGGGTCCGACCGGCTCATCGTCGCACCGCACCCGGGTCAACGTGACGTTCGGCCAACCCTGCTTCACGTGGGCCAGCCAATTGACGAACTGACGCGCCGTGTCGTCGTCGGCGGAGATCAGGCGGCTGGCGTGATCCGCCGGCCGGTAGTAGCCCTCGACGTAGTCCCGGAGCATGCGGGTCGACGTCACCTTCGGCGACAGCGTCGTCAGCGACGCACGGATCCGGTCGACCCACGCGCGCGGAATGCCGTCGGAGTCGCGGTCGTAGAACATCGGCGCGATCTCCTGCTCCAGCAGGTCGTAGAGCGCCTGCGACTCGAGCTGGTCCCGGTACCCCGGGTCATGCGACTCGACGGTCGGGATGGTCCAGCCGTTGCCCTCCTGCGGCATTTCGTCCCACCACCCGTCGGAGATCGACAAAGTCAGGCCACCGTTCATGACGGCCTTCATGCCGGACGTGCCCGACGCCTCCTGCGGGCGAATCGGGTTGTTCAGCCACACGTCCGCGCCGGAGACCAGATGCGACGCCAACTCCAGGTCGTAGTCCGGCAGGAACAGGAAACGATCGCGCACGCCGGCGTCGTCGGCGAAACGGATGAGCTCCTGCATGAGCTGCTTGCCGCCCATGTCGCGCGGGTGCGCCTTGCCGGCGATGACGAACTGCACGGGACGATCCGGGGCGAGCAGAATCTCGCGCAGGCGGTCCGGATCCTTCAGCATCAGCGTCAGCCGCTTGTACGTGGACACCCGGCGCGCGAACCCGACGGTGAGCGTGTCGGGGTCCAGGACGCGGCGGGTCCACGCCAGCTGCGCCTCATCGAGGCCGCGGTGGCGCCACGAATCGTGGATGGCGGCGCGGGCGACGTCGACCAGGTCGGCGCGCATGGAGTTGCGGGCGGCCCACAGTTCCGCGTCGCCGGCCGCCTCCGGGTGATCCCACGTGTCGGCGACGGCGACGTCCGCCCCACCGGAAACCTTCTCGATGATCGGGCCCATCGCCGGATGCGCCCACGTCGGCAGGTGCACGCCGTTGGTCACCGAGCCGATGGGGACCTCGTCGGGCTCGTAACCCGGGTACAGGCCCCGAAAGTTCTCGCGCGAAATCTTGCCGTGCAACCGTGCGACGCCATTGGCCCGCTGCGACAACCGCAGACCAAGGTGCGCCATGTTGAACCGGTTCGGGTCTTCCTCGGCACCGAGCTCCAGGATGCGGTCGACGGGCACGCCCGGGCACAGCCGCGAGGTGCCGTCCCCGCCGGCGTCGACGTGACGACGGACCATCTCCCGATCGAAGCGATCAATGCCCGCCGGCACCGGGGTGTGGGTGGTGAAGACGCTGCCGGCTCGGGTCATGGCCAGCGCCTCATCGAAGGAGGACCCCTCGTCCATGCGCTCGCGGATGCGCTCCAGCCCCAGGAATCCGGCGTGGCCCTCGTTGAGGTGGGCGACGCGGGGGCGCATCAAACCGCGGGAATCGCAGAAGGCGTTGACGGCGCGCACGCCGCCGACGCCGAGGATGATCTCCTGGCGCACCCGGTGCTCGTCGTCGCCGCCGTAGAGACGGTCGGTGATGCCGCGCAGCTCGGCGGGGTTGGCGTCGACGTCGGTGTCCAGCAGGATCAGCGGCACGCGGCCGACCTGCGCCACCCACAACGCGACGGTCACCGTGCGGTTGTCCGGGAAATCGACCTCGACGTGGAGGTGAGTGCCCGAACCGTCGCGCAGCTTCTGCACGGGCAGCGCCGCCGGCGGATGCTCGACGTAGGACTCCTCCTGCCACCCGTCCGCCGACAGCGCCTGGGTGAAGTACCCGTTGGAGTACAGCAACCCGACGCCGATGAGCGGCACGCCCAGGTCGGACGCCGACTTCAGGTGATCGCCGGCCAATACGCCCAGGCCGCCGGAGTAGATCGGCAGCGACGGATGGATGCCGAACTCCATGGAGAAGTACGCGGCGATCGGGTCGGTGGGCATGCGGTTGGTGGCGCCGGTGGTGGCGACGTCGGCGATCTGATGCTCGGCGTGGGTGTCCTGGAACCACAGCGAATCCTGCAGGTAGCGGTCCAGGTCGTCGGCGGCGGCGCGCATGCGGCCGACGAAGTCCTCGTCGGCGGCCAGTGCCTCGAGCGTCGACCGCGGGCTGGCGTGGAGCAGGGCCATCGGGCCGTTGACGCGCGACCACAGGTCCGGGTCGATGCCCTCGAAAAGTTCGCGCGTGGGGCGGTGCCACGACCAGCGCAGATTCATGGCCAGCCGAACCAGCGGCTCAAGGGCGGACGGGATGTTGTAGGAAACCGCGACGGTGCCAGTAGCCTTCATGAACCGAACCTAACCCCAATCGGACGACCCCGCCACAGCAGCGGATTCGGCTGCCATGACGGGGTCGACTACGTGGGGTCCGGGCGGGTCCGTGCAGGTCCGGGGCGGATCCGTTGACTCCGACGCGGCCCCGTTCGGGTGGGGACGCCCGCGCCGGAGACGGGGCTACTCCGCCTTGATGTCCTCGCCGAGCATGTGGACGTGGACCAGGTTCGTGTTGCCCTCGTTGCCCGGGGGCGAGCCGGCGACGACGACCATCATGTCGCCGGAGTGGTACTCCGGCATGGCCAGCAGCGCCTCGTCGACGGTGGCCATCATTTCGTCGGTGGTGCGGACGTCGCGGGTGAGGAACGTCTCCGCGCCCCAGGTCAGCGCCAGCTGCGAGCGCACCGACTGGTGCGGGGTGAACACCAGCAGCGGCAGGCGCGAATGCAGGCGGGCGACGCGGCGGGCGGTGTCGCCCGAGGAGGTGAAGGCGACGAGGGCGCGGGCGTTGAGGCGCTCGCCGATGTCGCGGGCGGCGTAGGAGATCACGCCGCGCTTGGTGCGCGGGACGTGCGTCAGTGCGGGCACCTCGCCGTCGCGTTCGGCGGCGGTAACGATGCGGGCCATGGTGCGCACGGTGGTCTCCGGGTACTTGCCCACCGATGTCTCGCCGGAGAGCATGACCGCGTCGGCTCCGTCGAGGACGGCGTTGGCGACGTCGGAGGCCTCGGCGCGGGTCGGGCGGGAGTTGACGATCATCGAGTCGAGCATCTGCGTGGCGACGATGACCGGCTTGGCGTTTTCGCGGGCGATCTGGACCGCGCGCTTCTGCACCAGCGGCACGTCCTCCAGCGGGACCTCGACGCCCAGGTCGCCGCGGGCGACCATGACGGCGTCGAACGCCAGGATGATCGCCTCCAGCGCGTCGACGGCCTCCGGCTTCTCCAGCTTGGCGATGACGGGGACGCGGCGGCCCTCCTCGTCCATGATGGCGTGGACGAGCTCGACGTCGGACGGCGAGCGAACGAAGGACAGGGCGATGAAATCGACGCCCAGGTTCAGGGCGAAGCGCAGGTCGCGGACGTCCTTTTCGCTCAGCGCCGGCACGGAGATGTCCATGCCGGGCAGGGAGACGCCCTTGTTGTTGGACACGGGGCCGCCCTCGGTGACCTCGCAGATGACGTCGTTGCCCTCGACGCCGATGCACTTCAGACCGACCTTGCCGTCGTCGACGAGCAGGCGGTCGCCGGGCTTGGCGTCCTGGGCCAGGTTCTTGTAGGTAGTCGACACGCGGTCGTGGGTGCCCTCGACGTCATCGACGGTGATGCGGACGACCTCGCCGTCGGCCCAGTACGTCGAGCCTTCGGCGAAGCGACCGAGTCGGATCTTGGGGCCCTGCAGGTCGGCGAGGACGCCGACGGCGTGACCGGTGGCGTCGGAGGCTTCGCGGACCCAGCGGTAGTTCTGCTCGTGGTCCTCGTGCTCGCCGTGGGAGAAGTTCAGGCGGGCGACGTCCATGCCGGCGTTGACCAGGCCGGTGATGCCTTCCAGGGAGGCGACGGCCGGGCCGAGGGTACATACGATCTTCGTTCGTCTTTGCACGGTCCCCACCCTAGCCCTCTACGGCGGGGTCCGCGTCGCGGCTCGCCCCGCCGCGCACTTCTTCGGGTGCTTCACGACGTCGATTCCGCAGTGCGACGACGAATGCGCATGCGATGAGGAACACCACCGTGGAGGTGACGGTGTTGATGCGCAGGCCGCCGAAGACTTCGGTGGCGGCGTCGGTGCGCATCAGTTCGATGAAGAAGCGGCCGAGGGTGTAGCCGGCGACGTAGAGGGCGAAGACCAGGCCGCCGCCGAGGCGGAAGCGTCGGTCGAGCCAGACGAGCAGGAGGCAGATGGCGACGTTCCACACCAGTTCGTAGAGGAACGTCGGGTGCACGACGGCGAGGACCTCTCCGGTGGACGTGCCGGTGACCGGGGCCGGATTGCCGGCTTCGTCGACGCGACGGTAGATCTCCAGGCCCCACGGCAGGTCGGTGGGGCCGCCGTAGAGTTCCTGGTTGAACCAGTTGCCCAGGCGGCCGATGCCCTGGGCGAGGATGATCGTCGGGGCCACCGCGTCGAGCATCGGTGCCACGGGGACCTTCCGGTACTTCAGCATCAGCCAGCCGGCCGCCGTGCCCAACGCGACGGCGCCCCAGATGCCCAGGCCGCCGGCGGTGATGTTGAACGCCTGCCACGGGTTGGCGCCCTCGCCGAAGTACTTCCGCCAGTCCGTCATCACGTGGTAGATGCGGCCGCCGATGATGCCCGCCGGGATGGCCACGATGGCCACGTCGAGGACGATCTCCGGATTGCCGCCGCGATCGGCGTAGCGGCGCTTGGACCACAGCACGGCGATGATGATGCCGGCCAGGATCGACAGCGCGTAGCCGCGCAGCGGGATGGGCCCGAGCTGCCACACGCCCTGCGGGGGCGAGGGGATGTTGGCCAGGAGGTCGACGGTCACGCCCGCTCCCCCGCCCGCACGCCGGCGGCGAGTTCCTTCGCCAGGGCGACGAGATCGTCGCGACCGGCGGCCGCGGCCTTGATGAGGGCGGAGCCAACGATGACGCCGTCGGCGAAGCCCGCGATCTCCTTGGCCTGTTCACCGTTGGACACGCCCAGGCCGACGCACACCGGCAGGTCGGTGTATTCGCGGGTGCGGGAAACCAGCACGCCGGCGGCCGAGTCGACGGCCTTCTGAGCGCCGGTGACGCCCATGTGGCTGGTGGCGTACACGAATCCGCCGGAGGCCGCGGTGGTCAGTGCGATGCGCTCGTTCGACGACGACGGGGCGACGAGGAAGATGGTGTCCAGCCCGTGCTTCTCGGCCGCGGCGAGCCAGCGTTCCGCCTCCTCCGGGATCAGGTCCGGGATGATCGCGCCCAGGCCGCCGGCGGCGGCGAAGTCCTCGGCGAACTTTTCGGGACCGTACTGCAGCACCGGGTTCCAGTACGTCATGGTCACGCACTTGCCGCCTGCGGCGGTGACCTCGCCGACGACGCGGAAGAGGTCCTTGATGCGGAACCCCGCGTCGAGCGCGATGTCGGCGGCCTCCTGGATCGTCGGGCCGTCCATCATCGGGTCGGAGTACGGCAGGCCGACCTCGATGACGTCGGCGCCGGCGTCGACCACGGCGTTGATGGCGTCGATCGACCCTTCGACGGTCGGGTACCCGGCGGGCAGGTACGCGATGAAGGCGGCGCGGTCCTCCGCGCGCACCCGGGCGAAAACGTCTGCGAGGCTCACTTGCCCTGCTCCTTCTTCTCGTCGCTCAGCTGGTCGCTCAATTCGTGCTCCGCGGTGTCCGGACCGGTGGTCTGCGCGGGCGTGCGGATGGACTCCGGGTGCAGGTCGAACCACCGCGCTGCGGTGTCGACGTCCTTGTCTCCCCGACCGGAGACGTTGACGATGAGGACCGGCTCGCGGCCCAGCTCGTCGCGAAGCTTCCCTGCGACGACCCGCGCCGCCGCGACCGCATGCGCGGATTCGATGGCGGGGATGATGCCCTCGGTGCGGGACAGGTCGCGGAAGGCCTCCATCGCCTGAGTGTCCGTGATGGGAACGTACTGCGCCCGACCCGAGTCGGCGAGCATGGAGTGCTCCGGGCCGACGCCCGGGTAGTCCAGGCCGGCGGAAATGGAGTGCGACTCGATGATCTGGCCGTCCTCGTCCTGCATGAGGGCCGCGAAGGAACCCTGGAAGACGCCCGGGTTGCCGCCCGCGGAGATCGGGGCGGCGTGGCGACCGGTCTCGATGCCGTCGCCGGCGGCCTCGGCGCCGATGAGGCGGACCGACTCGTCGTCGATGAAGTGGTGGAACAGACCGATGGCGTTGGAGCCGCCGCCGACGCACGCGATGACGGCGTCGGCCAGCTCGCCGGTGGCGGCGAGGATCTGCTGACGGGCCTCGGCGCCGATGACGCGCTGGAAGTCGCGGACCATCGCCGGGAACGGGTGCGGGCCGGCGGCGGTGCCGAAGCAGTAGTACGTGTCGTCGGCGTTGGCGACCCAGTAGCGCATCGCCTCGTTGATCGCGTCCTTCAGGGTGCGGGAACCGATCTGCACCTCGATGACGTCGGCGCCGAGCAGACGCATGCGGGCGATGTTGAGCGCCTGGCGCTCCGCATCGACCGCCCCCATGTAAATGCGGCACTCCAGGCCCAGCAGCGCGCACGCCGTCGCGGTGGCCACTCCGTGCTGGCCGGCGCCGGTCTCGGCGATGATCTTGGTCTTGCCCATGTTCTTGGCCAGCAGCACCTGGCCGAGCACGTTGTTGATCTTGTGGCTGCCCGTGTGGTTGAGATCCTCGCGCTTGAGCCACACCTGCGCGCCGATCATCTCGCCGAACTTGGCCGCCGGGTACAGCGGCGACGGGCGGCCGGTGTAATCGCGCTGCAGGCGATCGAGCTCGGCCAGGAAGGCCTCGTCGGCCCGGGCCTTGGCGTAGCCCTCCGTGACTTCGCCGATGATGGACATCAGGGCCTCGGGGATGTAGGTGCCGCCCCACTGGCCCCAGTGGCCCAGCTCATCGGGCTCATGGTCGGTGGTCCGGGAAATGACCTCGCCCACCGTGGGCAGACGGCCGCCGGCGACGTCCTGTTTCTTGAAATCCTGATCGTTCACCCGACCATTGTGACGCATCGGACCCCGATGCGCGGGCACCGGGGTCCGGCCGGGTCGTCGCTACGCGCGCGAGGCGGGGTGCTGCCCGGCGGCGACGAGACGGCGGCAGGCCTCGCCCGGATCGCCGGCGGTGACCAGGCCCTCGCCGACGAGCACGCAGTCGGCGCCCTGGTCGGCGTAGGCCCGCAGGTCCTCCGGCCCCTTGACGCCCGACTCGGCGACCTTGACCACGGAATCCGGCAGCATCGGGCCCAGCTGCCCGTAGACGCCCATGTCGACGTCGAGGGTCTTGAGGTTGCGGGCGTTGATGCCCAGGATCTTCGCGCCGGCGGCGAGCGCACGGTCGACTTCTTCGGCGGTGTGCGCCTCGACCAGCGCGTTCATGCCCAGCGACTCGGTGCGGTCGAGCAGCGATTCCAGGGCCGGCTGGTCCAGCGCGGAGCACATCAGCAGCACCAGGTCGGCGCCGTGGGCGCGGGCCTCGTGGACCTGGTACGGCGTGACGATGAAGTCCTTGCGCAGCACCGGGATGTCCACTGCCGCGCGCACGGCGTCGAGGTCGGCCAGCGATCCGCGGAAACGGCGCTCCTCGGTGAGGCAGGAGATGACGGCGGCGCCGTTGTCGGCGTACTGCTTGGCCAGCACTGCGGGCTCGGGGATGTCGGCCAGTTCGCCCTTCGACGGGGAGGCGCGCTTGACCTCCGCGATGACCTGCACGCCCGGGCGCGACAGCGCTGCGACGGCGTCGAGGGCCGGCGGGGCGTCGAGCGAGCGGGCCTTGATCTCCTCGTAGGGAACCTTCGCCTCGCGGGCGGCCAAATCCTCGCGCACGCCGGCGATGATGTCGTCGAGAACCGTTGCCATGGTCAATCCCTTCGTCTCGGTCCCGTGGCGG
The DNA here is from genome assembly GCF_001807025.1 of Corynebacterium sp. HMSC11E11. Taxonomy (NCBI): domain Bacteria; kingdom Bacillati; phylum Actinomycetota; class Actinomycetes; order Mycobacteriales; family Corynebacteriaceae; genus Corynebacterium; species Corynebacterium sp. HMSC11E11. The sequence goes on from NZ_KV787134.1 coordinate 28,817, forward strand.
GCGGTGCCGCGGGTCCGCTGAAGTCGGTTGCATCCGCAGTCGAATCCGCGGAATCGTTTGCGGATGAATGTTATCTGTCGGTGCCGCGGGCGTCGGGCCCGGGGTCGTCAATCGCGCGCGGCGTCCCCGTTCCCGCTCGTCGCGTCCCCATCGGTCGGGTCCACGTCCGTCGGGTCCACGTCGGCCGCCTCCGCGTCCACCTCATCCATGTCGGTGGGGTCCACGCCCGCGTCGAGCGCGTCCCACAGGACGCGGCCCGACTCGGGCTCGTGGGACAGGTCCTCGCGGACTCGTTCGCGGCGGACCTCCGGGGTTTCGTACGCGCCGGAGCGTCGCTTTGCGACGTGTCCGCCGGGACGCACCAGCAGCAGCACGCCGCCGAGCACTCCCAGGGCTGCGGCGATGATGGACAGGATGGGCCCCAGGTTGTGGATCTGCAGGTCCTGGATCTGCGCCCAGTCCGACACCGTCACCGGCGCGTTGGCCCGTTGGGTCGCCGCACCGGACGACAGCAGGTCCAGCGCCCGTTCGGGGTCGGCGCCGGCGGTGAGCAGCTGCAGCGGCGACCACGCGGCCGCGGCGGCGATGACGGCGGCCAGGCCGCCGACGATGCGCCGGCCGATGCCGCCCATGATCAGCGTCGCGGCGACGGCGGCGGCCAGGGCCAGTGCCAGCGCGGTGGACTCCGGCGCCCACGTCGCGCCGACGAGGTCGTTGACCGCCTCGCCCGACTTGTCGTCGAACGTGGTCACCGTCAGCCATGCCGCGCGTCCGGCCAGCCACAGGCCCGCCGCCGACGCGAGCGTCAGCAGCAGCGCGATGCCGGGACGGCGATCGGACTTCTTCTCGGCGGACTTATCGGTCATCGGATCCCCCGTTTCCCGTGGCGTCGCGGATGGTCTCGGCGGCGGCGACGGCGCGCAGCACGGCCGCGGCCTTGTTCCGGGTCTCGGCGTCTTCGGCCTCCGGGTCGGAGTCGGCGACGATGCCGCCGCCGGCTTGCACGTACACCGTGCCGTCCTTGATCAGGCCGCTGCGGATGGTGATGGCCTGGTCGGTGTTGCCCCTGAAATCGAAGTAGCCGACCGTACCGCCGTACACGCCGCGGCGGGTGTCCTCCAGCCGGTCGATGATGGCCAGCGCGCTCGGCTTCGGAGCCCCCGACAGCGTGCCCGCCGGGAACGTCGCCGCGAAAGCGTCGACGGCCGTGGCATCGTCGGCCAGCGTGCCCGTGACGGTGGACACCAAGTGCATGACGTGCGAGTACCGCTCGATGTGACGGAAGTCGTGGACCTTCACCGTGCCCGGCTCGCACACGCGGCCGAGATCGTTGCGGCCCAGGTCGACGAGCATGAGATGCTCGCTGTTTTCCTTCTCGTCGGCCAGCAGCTCCTTTTCCAGCAGGATGTCCGCCTCGACGTCGTCGCCGCGCGGGCGAGTGCCGGCGATCGGATTGGTGACCACGCGGCGCCCCTTCACCTGCACCAGCGACTCCGGCGAGGAACCCACGATCTGGAAGGCCGTCTCCGACATCGACTCGTCGGGCACGTTGATCAGGAACATGTACGGGCTGGGGTTGGTCATCCGCAGCATGCGGTAGATCTCCAGCGCGGTGGCGTCGGTGTCCATCTCGAAGCGCTGCGAAAGCACGATCTGGAACGCGTCGCCGGCGCGGATGTGCTCCTTGCACGTCTCGATGCGCCGCATGTGTTCCTCGGGCGTGCGCTGGCGACGCACCTCCGGTTCCGGCAACTCCACCACCGCCGGCGGCGTCGACAGCGGTGCGGCGAGCTTGGCCAGCATCGCGTCGATGCGGGACACGGCATCGTCGTAGGCGGCGTCGACGCGCTCATCGGAGCCGTCCCAGTTGATCTGGTTGGCCACCAGCCACATCACGCCCTCGTGGTGATCGACGACGGCGAGGTCCTCGACCAGCAGCTGCACCATCTCCGGCACGTCGAGATCATCGACGCACGTGTCGGGCAGCTTGCGCTCGATGAAACGGATGATGTCGTGTCCGAAATAGCCCATCAGGCCGGAAGTGAACGGCGGCACCGAACCGGCCGCCACGGCGGCGTCGTCAAGCGGAAGCTCGCTGTGCAGCAGCCGCAGGGTCTCGCGCAGCGCGACGAGCGGATCGCCGCCCTCGGGCGCGCCCTTCGGAGCCGTTCCGATCCACCGGGCCTCACCATCGACGACGGTCAGCGCCGTGCGCGAACCACAACCGATCATCGACCAGCGCGACCACGACTGCCCCACGTCCGACGACTCCAGCAGGAACGTGCCGGGGCGGTCGGCGGCGAGCTTGCGGTAGGCGGACAGGGCGGTTTCGCCGTCGGCCAGCACCCGCTTGATCACCGGCACCACGCGGTGGTCCCGCGCCAGGGCGCGGAAGCGCTCCCGGGAGGTCATCGAAGTTCGCGTCGAGGTTCGCGTCATGGGTCACATCATGCCAAACGGCGACGGCCCGGACGGGACTCGGGCCGGTCCCCGACGGCGCCGCCCGGTCGACGGTCCCGGAATCGGCCCGACTAGATCAGCGGATCGACGTCGAAGCAGGAATGCGCGCCCGTGTGGCAGGCCGCGCCGGTCTGCTCGACGGTGACCAGGACCGTGTCGTGGTCACAGTCCAGGGCGACGTGGAGGACCTTCTGGAAATGCCCCGACGTCATGCCCTTGATCCAGTACTCGCCGCGCGACCGCGACCAGTACGTGCCGCGGCGGGTGCCCAGCGTGTACGCCAGCGCATGGTCGTCCATCCAGGCCAGCATGAGCACCTCGCCGGTGCCGGCCTCCTGCACGATCGCGGGCACCAGGCCGACGTCGTTGCGCTTGAGGCGGGCGGCCAGGTCGGGGGCCAGATCCCACGTGGACGGGTCGTCGGGGTTTCGCGTGCCGACGGTCAACGTCGGCCCGTTCACCGCATCCGCGCTCATCGACGGACCTCGATGCCGGCGTCGGCCATGGCGTCCTTGACCTCGCGGATCGAAACCTCGCCGAAGTGGAAGATCGACGCGGCCAGCACCGCGTCGGCGCCGGCGTCGACGGCCGGAGGGAAGTGCTCGGCCGCGCCCGCGCCACCGGAGGCGATGATCGGCACGTCGACGGCGGCGCGAACCTTGCGCAGCAGCTCCAGATCGAAGCCGTCCTTCGTGCCGTCGCCGTCCATGGAGTTGAGCAGGATCTCGCCCACGCCGAGCTCCTCGCCGCGACGGGCCCACTCGACGGCGTCGATGCCCGCGGACTTCGAGCCGCCGTGAGTGGTCACCTCGAAACCGGAGGGCTGGGGCTGTCCTCCCTCGGGCACGCGGCGGGCGTCGACGGACAGGACGATGCACTGGGCGCCGAAACGCTGCGACAGCTCGCGAAGCAGCTCCGGACGGGCGATGGCGGAGGTGTTGACGCTGACCTTGTCCGCCCCCGCCCGCAGCAGCTGGTCGACGTCCTCGACGCTGCGGACGCCGCCGCCGACGGTCAGCGGAATGAAAACCTGCTCGGCGGTGCGGCGCACGACGTCGAGCATGGTGCCGCGACCGTCCTTCGAGGCGGTGACGTCGAGGAAGGTCAGCTCGTCGGCGCCCTCCTCGTTGTAGCGGCGCGCCAGTTCGACCGGGTCGCCGGCGTCACGGAGGTTTTCGAAGTTGACGCCCTTGACCACGCGGCCGTCGTTGACGTCCAGGCAGGGGATGACGCGGATCGCGACGGACATGGGGTTCTCCTCTTGGTAGTGGTGATTCTGCTGGTGCGGACGTGAGCTTGGCTCAGGCCCGGAAGTCGGTGGGCGGCAGCAGGCCGCGGATGATGTGGAGCAGGCCCGCATGGACCTCCTCCGTGCCGGCGAGAACGCCGACGGAGCCGACGCGCCACGGCTCGCCGGTCAGGTCGGTGACCACGCCGCCGGCTTCGCGGATGAGCAGCACACCCGCGGCGTTGTCCCACACGTGCGGGGAAAAGGTCACCGTTCCGCCGAAGGACCCGGCGGCGGTGGCGGCCAGATCGACGCCGACGGATCCGGAGATGCGGATCGTCGGATAGCGGTCCCCCACCGCCGACAGCAGCAGCTGCCGCCAGTCGCGGGGGAAGGTGCCGTCGTGGCGGGCGATGACGGAACCGAAGGCGATGGACACGGGACGGCCGGACTTGGGGTCCATGTGGACCTCGCGGCCGTTGACGCGGGTGCCGCCGCCCAGTGTCGCGGTGACACGGCGGCCCAGCAGCGGCATCGACGCCAGCGCCACGATGGGTTCGCCCTTGTGCACCAGCGCCACGAGAATCGCGCACATGGGGAAACCCGCCGCATAGTTGGTGGTGCCGTCGATGGGATCGACGACCCACACGGTGTCGGGGGTCGGCTCGTCGTCGCCCACGCCGTACTCCTCGCCGTGCACGGGGAACCCGGTGAAGTGCAGGAGCAGCTCGCGAAGACGACGCTCGATGGCCAAGTCGATTTCCGTGGCGAAGTCGCCGCGGGCCTTGGTCACCAGAGGGTCGGCGCCGAGGTTGACGGTGAAGAGGTCCTCGACCTCGTCGACCGCCGCCTCCGCCATCGCCAGCAGGGCCCGGGGTTCCAGATCCGCCATGGTCGAGTGACCTTTCCGCGTTGGTGAGCGCTGGTCGTTGGTTGGCGCTGGTCGCGCCGATGTGCGTGGGCCGACGCTAGGAGCGCGCCACCGCCAGGGCCTCCTCCAGCGTGAACCGGCCGGCGTAGAGCGCCTTGCCGATGATCGCGGAGTCGACGCCCTCGGACACGAGGGTCTTGATGGCCTCGACGTCGGCCAGGGAGCTCACTCCGCCGGACGCGACGATCGGGGCGTCGGTCGCCGCGGCGACGTCGCGAAGCAGATCCAGGTTCGGTCCGGCCAGGGTGCCGTCCTTGGACACGTCGGTGACCACGAAACGGCTGCAACCCTCGGAGTCGAGACGCTCGAGCACCTCCCACAGGTCGCCGCCGTCGGAAACCCAACCGCGGCCGCGCAGGCGCCACTCGCCCTCGATCTGGCGGACGTCCAGGCCGATGGCGACGCGATCGCCGTAGCTGCCGATGATCTCCTTGCACCACTCCGGATTCTCCAGGGCGGCGGTGCCGATGTTGACGCGACGGCAGCCGGTGGCCAGCGCCGCCTCGAGTGACTCGGTGTCGCGGATGCCGCCGGACAGCTCGACGTCGATGTCGAGCTTGCCGACGACGTCCTTGAGCAGCTCGTAGTTCGAGCCACGCCCGAAGGCGGCGTCGAGGTCGACGAGGTGAATCCACTCCGCACCGGCGTTCTGCCAGTTCATGGCGGCGTCGAGCGGCGCACCGTAGTGCGTCTCGGAACCCGCGGCACCCTGGACCAGGCGGACGGCCTGTCCATCGGCGACGTCAACGGCGGGCAGGAGGGTCAAGGTCATGGCGGTGTATCGCTCCCCGGGAGTCGGTGGTCATGTCGGCGTGCAACTCGGCGGGCGTCGTCGATGATCGGCGACGTCCGCCCGAAGTTCCGTTGTGAAGTATAGGCGAGCGCCCCGGCACGGTGACCGGGGCCGGGCGGCGCGGCGCCGGGTCAGCGCAGAGTGTCGACCCAGTTGCGCAGCAGGGCCAGACCCGCGTCGCCGGACTTTTCGGGGTGGAACTGGGTGGCCCACAGCGGGCCGTTTTCCACTGCGGAGACGAAACGGTCGTTTTCGTGGGTGGTCCAGGTCACCAGCGGAGCGGCGATGCGGGAGTCGGCGTCGAGCTCCCAGCGGCGGGCGGCGTAGGAGTGCACGAAGTAGAAGCGCTCGTCGTCGATGCCGCGGAACATCTCGCCGCCCTCGGGGACGTCGACGGTGTTCCAGCCCATGTGCGGCAGGATCGCGGCGTCGAGACGTTCGACGGTGCCGGGCCATTCGCCGCAGCCGGGCGTTCCGACGGCGCGCGCCGACGAGTCGACCTCATCGGCATGGATTCCCTCGGCGTACTCGACGCCGCGGTCGAAGAGCACCTGCATGCCCACGCAGATGCCGAACACGGGCCGCCCCCCGGCCAGCCGGGAACCGATGAGGCGCGGCCCCTGCACGCGATGAAGGCCTTCCATGCAGGCGGCGTAGGCGCCGACGCCGGGGACGAGCAGCCCGTCGGCGTTCATGACGATGTCCGGTTCGGCGGTGACGACGACGTCGACGCCGGTGGAGGCCACGGCGCGCTCGGCGGAGCGCAGATTGCCGGAGCCGTAGTCGAGGATTGCGACGGTGGTCATGGGGGAATCATAAATGGTCGTTTCGCCGCTCCCCCGCACCGCCCCGACGCGCTGCCGCCCCACCGGGAGGCACGGCGCCTGAGAGATGTTAAGGTTAACGGCAGGTTAACTTTCATTTAACTTCATGCCAATCTGTGCAGCTCGGCACCGCTTGAATCACCCTCCGACGGACACCGGGCACACGGAGAAGCACACGACCTCCCGGGAAAGGGGCCCCGATGACCAACCCGCTGCTCAACCGCCAGTTCGAGATCGTCCGCGAGGACATGCACCGCCTCTACGGATCGCTCCACACCGCCGACCACATTGACGCGCTCATGGACGCCACCATCGCCGAGCGCACCGCCGGAGCCACGGTCGACACCTTCCTCCCCGTCATCGTGGAGCGCATCGTGTCCGAGAAGCTGGAACAGCAGGCGGCCGACGCCGGCGTCGCCGACCCGAAGCCCCGCGAGGAAATCCTCTTCGTCTGCCAGCGCAACTCCGGCCGTTCCCAGCTCGCCACGGCCATCACCTCGTGGCTCGTCGGCGACCGGGTCTTCGTCCGCACCGTGGGCCTGGAACCGGTCGGCGGCATCAACGAGACCGTTTTGAAGGTCCTCGCCGAGCGCGGCATCCCGGCCGATCACCTGCACCAGACGGAAATCGTCGCCCGCACCGTCCACCGCGCCGACGTGGTCGTGCTCCTGGGCGTCGACGAACGCCCCGACATTCCGGGCGACCGTTACGTCGAGTGGGACATCGCCGACCCGGAGAACGCCTCCATCGAGGAGGTCCGCGCCATCGCCGACGACGTCGAGCGCCATGTGCGCGCGCTGCTCGCCGACATGGGCTTCGACGAGGCCCTGTCCGCGTAAAACATTCCTGCGGGCGCACCGCTTTACGACGGCGGCCCGACGGGCTCACGCCCTGGCCCGCACCTTCAGCGCCGGCGAACATGCGGCCGCCACGACGCCGAGCACCAGCAGCAGGCCCAACGCCCACTGCAGCCCGATGCCGGTGGCGGCGACGCCGATGGCGGGGCTGGTGACCAGGAATCCCATGCGCATCATCCATCCGACGAGGGTGACGCCGGCACCGTCGGCCACCCCGGGCAGCGCGGCCGCCGCCGCGAACGCGGAGGGCACCAGCGTGGCGCAGCCGAATCCGGCCAACGCGAACCCGCCGAGGAGAACCACCGGGGACGACGCCGCACCGCCGACGAGGACGAGCACGCCGCCGACCGCGATGAGAATGCCACCGGCACCGGCGACCCGCGCCCGATCGAAACGATCGATGAACGCGTCGCCGAGGAACCGGCCCAGCGTCTGCGACGACAGGAACACCGCGTAGGCGATGCCGGCCGATGCGGCGGCGAGTCCGGTCAGCTCGTGGGCCGCCAGGCCTCCCCAGTTCTGGCCGAGGTCCTCCACCGCCGTACCCGCCGTCGCCACCGCGGCCAACGGCAGCACCGCCAGCAACGCCGATCGCAGCGCCGACGGCTTCGGAGCCGAGTCGGATGCGGCGGCGTCGGCATCCGGGCGGGCGTCGTCAAGCAACTCCCGCGGCAGCGGCGCGGCGCGGTCCCCCACCAGCGACGCGCCGAGGGACGCCATGGCCAGGCACACCGCCGACGACGCCGCCAGATGCACCCCGACGTCGTTGCCGGCCAGCGCCGACCAGGTGGCGATGGCGCCGCCCGACGCGGCGCCGAGACTCCAGAACGCGTGGAGCCGGGAAATCAGCGATTTGCCCGCCCGATCCTGGACGCGCGTGCCGGCGACGTTCTGGCCCACGTCGGCGGTGGCGTCGACGATGCCGCACCCGAACAGCAGCACCGCCAGGGCGAGGCCACCGGAGATCTGCCCGATCAGGGTCATCAGCACCGCCATGATCAGCGTGCCGCCGACCGAAGCGAACAGCGGACCGCGCCACGACACGACCCGCGCGGGCAACGCCGACGACACCAGCGAGCCCACCGGCATGGCGGCGACGATGAACCCGAATTGCAGGTCCGTCAGGCCCCATTCCTTGACCAGCGCCGGGTACCACGGAAGCAGCGAGGCGAAGATCGCGCCATTCGACGCGAACATCAGCGACGTGCCGGCGAAGCCCCGGCTCATCCCGGCCACGGGTCAGCCCCTGCGGCGCGGCTTGACGACGGCACCGCCCAACTTGCGCAGCGTCGCACGGGTGTTGTGGATCTCGGCCACGCGATGCGCCCCGATGACCTGGTCGAGGATCGCCGCGATGAGACCCAGCGCCATCAGCCCCGCGGCGGCGGCGAACACCGCCGGATACGGCTGCAGCGCCACGCCCGCGACGAGGCCCAGGATGAACGACCCCAAACCCGTGCCCGAGTCGAACGCCATGTTCCAGTAGGCGCTGGCCTCGGCGGTGCGCTCGCGCGGCAGACGGGCGAACATGAGCAGCAGTGCCTCGTTCTGCACGATGCCGAACCCGGCGCCGTAGAACGCGGCCGCACCCAGCAGCCACCACGCGGACCAGCCGGCGGACACCACCAGCGCGATGAACGCCAGACCCAGCACACCGGCGGTCAGTGCCCCGATGAGCAGCGTGCCCGCCCGGCCCTTGCGGTCCGCCCACACGCCCGCGATGTACCGGAAGACCATCTGGGAGCCGCCCATCACCGACAACGCCCCGCCGGCGACGAACGCGCCGGCGACGAGGTCGATCTCCTGCGCGGCCGGGGCCAGGAACGCCGAAATGCCGCCGAAGCCCATCGCCGTGGTGGCCATCGCCAACGCCGGCACCGCCACGAGCTTCCACGTGGGCACCGGCGCCGCCGGACCCGGATCGCGGGCGGGCAGCTCGGCGCCTCCCCACGACTTCTTCCCGCGGCGACCCGGCTTGGCGGCGGCCTTGATCTTGGGGATCAACAGCGCCATCGCCGAACCCACCAGCGAAATGATGCCGCCCAGGACGTACACCCACTGGTAGCTGCCCGTCCAATGCGCGATGGCCAGACCCAGCGGCAGGCACGTCAACTCGGCGACGCCCACGGCCACGCCGAGGGTGCCCGACGCCTTGCCCAGGAACTTCAGGGGCACCAGCTCGGCGATCAACGCCGACTCCGCGACCGTCAGTGCCCCGAAGCCCATCCCCCGCACCACCGCGATGGCCAGGACCAGGGCGGCGTCGGTGCCGAACAAGTGGAAGAACGTCGGCAGGCCCAGCAGCAGGCCGGAGACGAACATCGTCGCCTGATAGCCGTACTTGCGCAGCATCCTCGGCGTCTGCGTCTGCGTGAGCACCGTCGCAGCCATGAACACGCCCGTGTACGCGCCGGCCAGGCCCGTGCCGCGACCGTCGTCGAGGATCGCCTGCGGGATCACCGGCAGCAGCAGCGACCAACCGCCGAACGCCGCCAGCACCGCCACCAGAGTGGGGACGAGCCCGGGCGCCTTCCACATCGAGTCGATTTCCGCGGAGCCCCCGGCGGCCTGCGCCCGTTGCGTCATGTCAGCTCATCTCCCCTTCCTCCGGTGTTGCGCCGGCATCGGCCACCGGCGCAGGCCGGTGCCTCACGTCATGGTCATGGTCATCGAAATCGTCGGCGACGTCGGCGCCGTCAGCCCATCTCGCCGATCAGCCACAGGATCGCGCCGGCCAGCGCCAGCACGGCGAGGAAGCCGAGCACGATCGTGCCCACCCTCGATCCGGCCTGGTAGGCGGACCAGGCGCCGCCGACCAGCAGACCGGCGAGGATGAACAGGAAAATGGTGGACAGGTCCGCCGCGCTCACAGCGTTCCCTTCGTCGACGGGATGCCCTTGACTCGGGGATCGGGCTCGCACGCCGCGCGCAGGGCGCGGGCCACCGCCTTGTACTCGGCTTCGGTGATGTGGTGAGGATCGCGACCGTACAGGCAGCGGACGTGAAGGGCAATCCGCGCGTTGAGGGCGAAGGACTCGAAGAAGTGCTCGTTGATCACCGTGGCGTAGTGGCCGCCGATGACGGCGGTGAGCATCTGGTCCGGCTCGCCGGTGATGACGAAGTACGGGCGGCCCGACACGTCGACGACGGCGTGGGCCAGCGTTTCATCCATGGGGATGTAGGCGTCGGCGAAGCGGCGGATGCCGGACTTGTCGCCGAGGGCCTGCGCGAACGCCTGCCCCAGGACGATGCCGGTGTCCTCGACGGTGTGGTGGGCGTCGACGTCGGTGTCGCCGTTGGCGTGGAGCTTGATGTCGAAGCTGCCGTGCGTCGTCAGCGCGGTGAGCATGTGGTCGAAAAACGGCAGGCCGGTGTCGATGTCGGCCTGGCCGGTGCCGTCGAGGTCGACGGTGCACACGATGGAGGACTCGCGGGTCGCGCGCTCGACGGTGCCGATGCGGGGCTTGTCGCGGTGGGTGGGATCGGTCATTGTTCTACGTCACTTCTCCTGGTTGTCGGTGGCGGCGGTGGCTGCGTTCGAGTCGGTGGCCGCGGTGGTGCCGTCGCCCGTGCCACGGACGGCGCCTGCGGCGATGACGGCTTCGGCGGCATCGAGCAACGCGTCGTTTTCCGGCGGCAGGCCGATGGTGGCGCGCAGACGACCGGGCACCCCGACGTCGCGGATGAGCACGCCACGCTCGAGGAAGTCGTTCCATGCGGTGGCCGCGTCGTCGAAAAGCCCGAAAAACACGAAGTTTGCGTGTGATTCGATGACGTCGTAGCCCAGCTCCTCCAGCCGGTCGACGACCCGGTCGCGTTCCGCGGCGAGCTTGTCGACGGTGCCGAGGGTCTCGGTGGCGTGGCGCAGGGCGACGGTCGCCGCGGCCTGCGTCAGCGTGGACAGGTGGTACGGCAGGCGCACCAGCAGAACCGCGTCGACGAAGGCGGGGTCGGCGACGAAGTAGCCGAGGCGGCCGCCGGCGAAATCGAAAGCCTTGCTCATGGTGCGGCTGACCACCAGCTTGGCCGGGTACTCGGCGATGAGGCCGACGGCCGAGGGCTCGTCGGTGAACTCGGCGTACGCCTCGTCGACGATGACGATGCCCGGCGCGGCGTCGAGGATAGCCCGCAGGTCCGCCATCGGCGTGAGGTTGCCGGTGGGGTTGTTCGGCGAGGTGACGAAGATGACGTCGGGCCGGTGCGTTCGGATCGCGGCCAGCGACTGCTCCATGTCGATGTCGAACGTCGCGGGGTCGCGCGGGACGGCGAGGAACTCCGTCTGGGTGCCCGCCGCCAGGATGGGGTGCATGGAGTAGCTAGGAGTGAAGCCCATCGCCGTGCGGCCGGGTCCGCCGAACGCCTGGAGCAGCTGCTGCAGGATCTCGTTGGAACCGTTGGCGGCCCACAGGTTGGCTTCGCCGACGTCGACGCCGGTGCGGGCGGTGACGTAGTCGGCCAGGGCCCGACGCAGGACGACGGCGTCGCGTTCCGGGTAGCGGTTGAGGTCTGAGGCGACCTTGCCGATCTCCCCGACGAGTTCGTCGATCAGCGCATCCGACGGCGGGTAGGGGTTTTCGTTGGTGTTGAGCCGGACGTCGACGTCGAGTTGCGGCGCCCCGTAGGCCTCTTCGCCGCGCAGTTCGTCGCGAAGCGGCAGGTCGGCCAGGGTGATTCCGGTGTCCTTCAACGATTCTCCTCCGGTGGTCGTTTCGTCTTCGTCGTGCTTTGCGACGCTCATCGGTTCTCCGCGGCGGCCGCCGGGTCTTCGAAGCGGGCGCGGATCGCCTCGCCGTGGGCGGGCAAGCGTTCGGCGTCGGCCAGCGCCACCACCGTATCGGCGACGCCCTTGAGCGCGGCCTCGTCGTACTCGACGACGTGGACGGCCTTGAGGAACGTGTGGGTGGACAGGCCCGAGGAATGGCGGGCGGTGCCCGACGTCGGCAGCACGTGGTTGGAGCCGGCGGAGTAGTCGCCCAGCGGCACCGGGGAGAAGTTGCCCACGAAGACCGCGCCGGCGTTGGTGACGCGATCGGCCATCGCGGCGGCGTCGACGGTGTGGATTTCCAGGTGTTCGGCGGCGTAGGCGTCGGCGACCTTGAGGCCGACCTCCATGTCGTCGACGAGGACGATGCCGGACTGCGGGCCCTCCAGCGCCTCCTTGACGCGGTCTGCGTTGAGGGTGATTCCGTAGCGGGCCTCCACCTCGCGGTCGACGGCCTCGGCGAGTTCGACGGAGTCGGTGATGAGCACCGACGCCGCCATGACGTCGTGTTCGGCCTGGGAGATGAGGTCGTAGGCCACGGCCACGGGGTCGGCGGTGGAGTCGGCCAGGATCGCGATCTCCGTCGGGCCGGCCTCGGAGTCGATGCCCACGACGGAGCGGCACAGGCGCTTGGCGGCGGTGACGAAGATGTTGCCGGGGCCGGTGACCATGTCGACGGGCTCGAGGCCGGCGGACTCGTCGCCGTAGGACAGCAGCGCCACGGCCTGGCCGCCGCCGACGGCCCACACCTCGGTGACGCCGAGCAGGGCGCAGGCGGCGAGGATGGTCGGGTGCGGCCATCCGCCGAAGTCGGCCTGCGGCGGCGAGGCGACCACCAGCGACTCGACGCCGGCGGCCAGCGCCGGGATGACGTTCATGAGCACGCTCGACGGGTAGACGGCGTTGCCGCCGGGCACGTACAGGCCGACGCGGCGGACGGGGATCCACTTCTCCTTGACCACGCCGCCGGGCACGACGTCGACGGAGACGTCGGACGGCTTCTGGGCCTCGTGGAACGTGCGGATGCGCGCGATGGATTCCTCCAGGGCGGCGCGGACGTCGGCGTCCAGTCCCGCGAGGGCGTCGGCGATGACCTCGGCGGGGACGACGAGGGACTCCGGCCGGATGCCGTCGAACTTCTCCGAGTACCGCATCGCCGCTTCCGCGCCGTTGGCCGCGACGTCCTCCACGACGGGGCGGACGGTCGGCAGCATCGAATCGACGTCGGCGGAACCGCGGGGCAGCGCCCGGCGCAGTTCGGCGGTGGAGGGGACGCGACCGCGCAGGTCAATGGTGGACAGCATCGGGGCAGACGCCACCTTTCGGGAAGTGCTCATGTGCTTGGTCTGGGACGGCATTCATCATAGTTGCCGGTCGCGGGCGCCCCGGGAGCGGGCCGCGCCCGCACTCCCCGGGGGCCGGCCGTCTCGCCCGATCTTTTCCGGATCTTCCGTTTTCCGTTGCGCTCGGGCCGGACGATCCGCCACAATCATCCGCATGTCCAGGACCGATGGCAGAGACCTCGCAGAGTTGGCGCGCCGCGCGCTATCCGCCGCATGGGACGGCGATCCGCGTGCCGCCCGTCTGGCCGCGGCGGAGTTCGCCGCCTCGGGTCATGCGGCCGTCGCGACGCCCCCGGAGGATCTCGACGAGGACTTGCACGGCGCCTACCACGGGCTTCGGCGATCGGTGGCCGAGGCGCTCGGCATGGAGGAAGCCGCGCATTCGGCGGCGATGGCGTGGACCGGATGGGCGATGACGAAGCAGAACAACGCCCAGGAGCTGCGCGCCCGCTCCCGCTTGGCCGTCGACGAGGCGAACCGGTGGTTGCGTTTCGTCGACGACGGTTCCGCCGGCGCCGACGTGTCCGACATTCCCCTGCTGGCCCGGATCGTGCGGGGTCTACCCGGCCGCGAGGGCGAGCCGCGCCCGGCGACGGAACCGGCCGACCCGTTCCTCGTCGACGCGATGCTGCAGACGGAGGCCGCGGCGACGATGGTGCGCCGCCCCGACATCGCCGAGCCGCTGGCCAATTGGTTGCGCGATCAGTCGGAGGCTGCGGGTGCGGAGAACCTGTCCGACGCGGTGACGCTCATCGACGCCCGTCGTCTCCACGCCATCGGGGATTTGCCCGCCGCGGCCCGCCTGTGCGCGGCGGCTGCGGCAGATCCGGTGGGCGAGCCGGTCACCGCGGTCATCGATTTTCGCCGCGAGTTGGCGCTGTACTCCATCGATGCGCGCCAGGACGAAACGGCCGCCCGCATGTTGGGCATGGTCGCCGATGCGGCGCAGGCGGCGGGCCTGACCCTCGATTTCGTCGCCGCCGCCCGTCTGGCCGCGCCGGTGCTCGATCGTCTGGACCGCACGCGCGAGCGTCGGGCCCTGGCCAAGGCCGCGTTGGCCGCCGCCGAGGGCTTCCCCGAGTCGCCGGCGCTGGCGGAGGTTTCCGCGGCGGCGCGATAGCCGCTTTGCTTTCCCGGTCGCCCCGGCCCCACAATGGCCGAATGACCTGGTGGGATGAATCTCTTGACGCGTCGGCCCCGATTCCGGCCCGGCGCCCCGTTTCCGATCCGCCCGCCGTTCCGTCCGAATTGCCGGATCTGCTGGAGTTTTCGCGCACCGCGGCCCACACGCTGGACCACGTGTCCAGTTGGCGGGCGGTGACCGCGTTCGCCCGGGATCATTGGCTTGACGACGCCGACGGGGTGTCCGAGGAGCTCCTCGGCGAGTTTTACGCCCTGCGCCACGCCACGGCGGATCAGCTCGAGCTGGCCGACGAAGCCGAGGAGGCGCGCCGCGAATGGCTCGATTGGGCGATCCGCACCAACCAGCCGGCCGCGGCGTTTCATGCCCGATCCTTCGGCGCCTTCGCCGAGGCGGAGAAGTACATCGACGCCCACCCGGCCGGCGGTCGGCCCGCCGACGCCGACGTGCCGCAGCTGACCTCGTTGACCCGCGACATCCTGGACCTGCGGCCCAGCGGGCCCGAGGCGTACCAATTCGCGTTGTCGGCCGCGGTGGCCGGGGCTTCGGCGTCGCTGGCGCGGCGCCCGGATCTGGCGCAGGCGCTGTCCCGGTGGTCGGCCGAGTACGCCCCGCCGCGCACCGGCGACGACGACCGGCGGCTGTTGGAGGCGCAGGTCGCCCATGGCCGCGGTGACCTCGTGGCATCGGCCAAGATGTGCGCCGCGGTGGCCGACTCCCCCGCGTCCGAACCGGTGACCAGCACCATCGAGGCCCGGCAGATGCTGTCGCACCTGTCGCTGGAGGCCGAGGAGCCGGCCGAGGCGGTGCGCCAGCTGACGCCCGTCGTCGAGGTCGGCCTCGAGTACGACCTCGTGGTGGGCACGCTGCGGTCGGTGCGGCTGCTGTCGGCGCTGCTCAACTCCGACGGCGACTACGCCCGGGCCGCCGAACTGGCCGCGGCGGCGCTCGACGCGGCGTCGGGCATGCCAGTCAACGGTCTGGTGATGGACCTGCGGCTGATCCTGGCCCGGTCGCTGCTCGACTCCGGCGACGACGACGCCGCCCTGTCGCACGCGGTGCCGGTGGCCCAGTGGTCGTCGTTGACCAGCGACGAGGAACGCACCGACGCGGCATTCACCATCGCCGCCACCGCCGCGGGCAGGTCCGGTGACGCGGGGCGGGCGGCGGATCTGCTCGTCGAGCACGCCGAACACCTGGGGCGCCTCGGCGACGGCGAAGGGGCGTCGCGGGCGTTGCGGCAGGCCGCCCGCAGCGCGGTCCACGCCGACCCCGACCGCGCGGAGGACCTCATGGTCGCCGCCCGGGACCTCATCACCGACGGTTGGGCCATCGCCGATTGGCACGACGACCTCGCCTACGTCTACTGGGCGTCGTCGCGCGAGGACCTGGCGCTGGGCCACGTGGACACCGCCGCGGCCGGGTACCTCGAAGCCGGCGACGGCGAGGAGGCCGCCCGGGCGTTGCTCACCGGCGTGCGCTGCTGCCTCGACCGCGACGACGCCTCCGGGGCCCGCCGTTACGCCGGGCGCATCGCCGAATTGTTGCCCGGCGACGCCTGGGCGGGTCACCCGGTGCGCGAGGCGCTGGCCGTCCTGATGGAGTGATCCGTCGGTGGACCGGGGCCGGTAGGATCAACGGCCATGCGCACCCCCACCGACATCTTCGAGGCCGCGTCGGCCCTGGCCGTCGACGGCAAGCTCTGGTCCGCAGCCGACACGCTGATGGCCGGTTTCGCCGATCTCGGCGACGCCGCCGACGCGCCCAACGCCGATTCGCTGGGCCGCCCGATCCGGGGTTCGGCGCCGAAACTCATGGACCGCGCCGCCGATTACCTGGACTTGCTCGATACCCTCGAGGCCGACGATCCGGACGCCATCGACGCCGAGGTCGCCGCCGCCACCCCGCCGCGCCACATGCGCTGGGCCCAGTGGCACGCGCTCAACGGTCAGGCGGAGGTCCGCCGCGGCCACCCCGGCCGCGCCGTCGATCACCTGGAGCTGTCGGCCGGCTTGTTCGGCTCCGACGGCATGCGCGCCCAGGAGATTCCGCTGCTGGCGCAGATCGCCCTGTGCCAACTCGAAAGCGGCGACGTGCCCCGGGCGGAGAATGCGCTCAACCGCGCCCTGACCGCCAAGGCGGCGTTGGGCGCCTCGGACCCGGCTGCGGCGGCGAAGTTCGCGGACCTGCTCGACGACGTCGCGGCGCGGATCACCGCCGAGCTGCGGCCGTGATCGCACCCGGCGGCGGGAACTACGGGGCCTAGAAGTCCAGGCCCAGGTCCAGCACGCCGGACGAGTGGGTCAGCGCGCCGACGGCGAGGAAGTCGACTCCGCAGGAGGCGTACTCGCGGGCGACCTCGAGCGTGAGCCCGCCGGAGGACTCCAGCTGCGTGGCCGGCGAGACCTGGGCGCGACGCTGGACGGCGATCTGGGTCTGCCACACCTCGAAGTTGTCCAGCATGACCAGTTCGGGCTTCATTTCCAGCACCTGGTCGAGCTGGGTGAGGTCGTCGACCTCGATTTCGCACTTGAGCTCCGGGTAGGCGCGGCGCACGCGTTCCAGGGCGGGCACGACTCCCCCGGCGGCGGCGACGTGGTTGTCCTTGATCAGGGCCTCGTCGCCCAGGCCGTTGCGGTGGTTGACGCCGCCGCCGCAGGTCACGGCGTACTTCTGCAGGTTGCGCAGGCCGGGGATGGTTTTGCGGGAGTCCCGGATGCGGGCGCCGGTTCCATAGACGGCGTCGACCCAGCGGCGGGTGGCCGTGGCGATGCCGGAGGCGTGGGTGACGATGTTGAGCAGCGTCCGTTCGGCGGTGAGCAGCCCGCGGGTGGGGGCCTCGATCTCTGCGACGACGGTGCCCGGGGCGACGCGGCTGCCGTCGTCGACGAGGATGTCCACCTCGAAGTCGTCGGCGATGACCTCCTCGAGCGTCCAGCGGATGGCGGCGCCCGCCGCGATGATGCCGTCGACGCGCGAGACGACCTTCGCCCGCGACCGCTGAGTCGGCCCGACGGTGGCCAGCGACGTCACGTCGGGGCCGTAGGCCAGGTCCTCCTGCAGTGCCGTGCGGATGAGGCCGCGGGTGATTCTTTCGTCCAGCATGGGAATTCGCGCTCCTTGGCTTTCGTCGGGTCTGGTGTGGTCGTCGGTTTCGGTCGGTGGCGGGGTCGAGCGGTTCGGATCGGGTCGGGTCGGTTCGCGGTCGGTTCCGTTGCTTTGCGACGCCGCCCCGGTTACTCGTCGAGCCGCGTGTGGCAGCCCAGGGTGGTCGGTCGTGCGGCCGCCGCGGCGACGATGGTGCGCGCCACGGCGACTTCCGCCGAGTCGGGCAGGGCCGACAGGGCGTGTGCGGCCCGCGCCAGGGATTCGGCGGTGCGGGTGACTCCCGCGCCGTCGGTCATGGCCCGTTGCAGGCGGTCGAGATCCCGGGGCCACGGGCGCGGGCGGATGCGACGGCGGCGGATGTCGGCGGGGTGCTGCTCCCCCAGCGTCCCGGCCCCGATCGCCGCGGCGGCGTCCTCGGCGACGGCGCGGCCCACGACGAGACCCTCCAACAGCGAATTCGACGCCAGCCGGTTCGCGCCATGCAGGCCGGTGCGGGCGCACTCTCCCGCAGCGTAGAGCCCCGGCACCCGGGTGCGTCCGTTGACGTCGGTGGCGATGCCGCCGCAGGAATAGTGCACGGCAGGTGCGACGGGCAGCAGGTCCTTCGCCGGATCCAATCCCGCGGTGGCCACGCCCGCGGTGACCGTCGGAAAGCGCTCGCGGACGCCGGGAATGTGCCGGGCGTCGAGGTAGACGCAGTCCTCGTCGAGCTCCCGCAGGCGCGTGGCGATGGCCCGGGAGACGATGTCGCGCGGCGCCAGGTCACCGCGCGGGTCCACGCCCTCGGTGACGGAGCGGCCGCGGGAGTCGACCAGGCGGGCGCCCTCGCCGCGCACCGCCTCCGAAATGAGGGGGCGGCGGCCGCGGCGCTCCCGATCGAACAGCACGGTCGGGTGGAATTGGATGAACTCCATGTCCGCCAGCTCCGCCCCCGCATCGAGCGCCAGGCACTGGCCCTGGCCCAACGCACCGTCGGGCGCGGTCGTGGCGCGGTAGAGGTGGCCGACGCCGCCGGTGGCGATGAGCGTCGCCGACGCCAGCACCGCCCCGAGGCCGCGGGGGTCGCGGATCAGCGCGCCGTGGGCGCCGTCGTCGTCGACGATGATCTCCTCGGCTACCGCATTCTGCAGAACGCGCACCCCCGTCACCGCCGCTTCCAGGCACCGCTGGATCTCGGCGCCCGTGGCATCGCCGCCGGCGTGGATGATGCGGCGGTGGCCGTGACCGCCCTCGCGGGTGCGCGAATACCGGCCGGCGTCGCCCGGATTGGTCTTCGGATCGAACAGTGCGCCCAACGAAATGAGCCATTCGACGGCGTCGGCACCCGCACCGATGATGGCGCGCACGGCGTCGCCGCCGCAATGCCCCGCACCGGCGTCGAGCGTGTCGGCGACGTGGGCCTCGACGGAATCGGGTCCCTCCGGGCCGCCGTCGCCGCCCGGGCCCTCCGGCCCCTCGGGGGCGTCGTCGAGCCCCACGACGGCCAGGCCGCCCTGAGCGAGATTCGTCGCCGCCCCCGCAAAACGCAGATGCCGACGCGCACCGGCGGACCAGTGGCCCTTGTCCACGAGCAGGACGTCCAACCCCAGTTCCCGGGCCCGGCGCACCGCGGACAATCCCGCGACGCCGCCGCCGATCACCAGCAGATCGCACCGGTCCGACCAGTCGAAACCGGCCACCGGGTCACGTCCCGAACCGGAGCCCGCGGCCACGACCTACTCGCCGCCGCCCGGATTGCCGATGGCGATCATCCGCTCGACGGAGGCACGCGCCTTGTCGGAGACGTCGGCGGGCACGGTGACCTCGTCGGCGCCCTCGGCCAGGCAGCGCAGCAGGGCCGCCGGGGTGATCATCTTCATGTAGGAGCAGGAGGCTCGGTCGTTGATGGCCTCGAACTCCACGTCCGGGGCGGCCTTGCGCAGCTGATGCAGCATGCCGACCTCCGTGGCGACGAGCACCTTGCGCTCGGCGCGATTCTCCGCGCGCTGCCCCTCGCGCTGCGCCGACGCCAACATCTCGCCGGTGGACAGCATGTGCACGCGCTCGGGCTCGATGGTGCCCTCGCCGGCCAGGTAGATCGCCGAGTTGGCGCACCCGCACTCCGGGTGGATGTACAGCTCGGCGTCCGGGTTCTCCTCCGCCCGGCGCGCCAATTCGTCGCCGTTGATGTTGGCGTGGACGTGGCATTCGCCGGCCCAGATGCGAATGTTGTCGCGGCCGGTCTCGCGCTTGACGTGGGCGCCGAGGAACTGGTCCGGGTTGAACAGGATCTCCTTGTCCTCCGGCAGGGACCGGACGACGTCGACGGCGTTGGAGGAGGTGCAGCACACGTCGGTCTCCGCCTTCACGTCGGCGGTGGTGTTGACGTAGCTGACCACCAGGGCACCCGGGTGCTCGGCCTTCCACTCGCGCAGCTCATCGGCGGTGATGGAATCGGCGAGAGAGCAGCCGGCGCGCTCATCGGGGATGAGCACCGTCTTGTCGGGGCTGAGGATCTTCGCGGTCTCCGCCATGAAGTGGACGCCGCAGAACACGATGACGTCGGCCTCCGTCTCGGCGGCCACGCGGGACAGGCCGAGGGAGTCGCCGACGTAATCGGCGATGTCCTGGATCTCCGGCAGCTGGTAGTTGTGCGCCAGAATCACGGCGTTGCGTTCGCGGGCCAGGCGGCGGACCTCGTCCGCCCATTCCTGCGTGGCCTCGACGCCGGTGTAGCCGCCCTCGGCGTCGACGACGGATGCCGCCAACGCGGACTCGAGGGGCTGAAGGGTCGCGCTGTCCTGCGCGGACGCGGGGGTGGTCACATCGGCTCCTTGGCTGGAAAGGATCTTGTTGCCGCCGATATTAGCTCGTGGGTCGGCCGCCTCCCGCATCACCGTCGCCGCCGGGCCCGGGGCGGGGATCCTCCCCCGGCCTCGGGGCCAGGAAGAACAGGCACCAGTAGGCCAGCATCGCCGCGAACGGCGCGACGAGCAGCGCGACCGGCGAGTCGAACGCGGGCAGCACGTCCACCGACGAACCCGGCGCGACGGCATCGAGGTCGGGCTGGCGCATCCCGGCGAGCAGGTTTCCCGACGCCCATTGCACCGCGGCCATGGCCAGCGCCGCCACTCCGACCCAGGCCTCCATGGCCAGGCCGCGGGCCGTCGGAAAGCGCTTGTGCGCCATCGAACCCAGGACCAGCCCCAGCACCAGGGCGATGCCGGTGAACCACAGCAGCGCCGAAAACGCCGCGTCGAGGCCGTCCTGCCGCACCGCCAGGCGGCCGCCTTCGAGGAAGGTGACGGTCTGCATGGGGCGGACCAGCGCCCAGACGACTCCGCCGAGCGCGCCGCCGAGCAGCGCCGAAAACAGCACGGCCGACGCGTCGCCGATGAAGCGGGGCGGGCGGCGGGTGGGCCGGGCGGCCTGCGCGGGGGTCTGCGGTTCCATGGGGGAAAATGTACCCGTCCCGGCGCCGGGCCCGCTTCCGGCGTGCGGGAGCGTGACGACGACACCCTCCCGAACATTGTTCAATAGATGGTTTATCGTGGGAACATGACCGATGAACGCACCGGCCGCTCCCACCTTTCGGAACTGGGGGAACTGACCCGTTCGCGCATCGCCGCGGGCCTGCACCGCACCCTGTCGCCGCGACCGCCCGGGCCGGCCGAACTGCTCGACCTGGCGTCGAACGACTACCTGGGCATGCACTCCCACCCCGCCGTCGTCGACGCGGCGACGGCCGCCCTGTACGACTACGGGCTGGGGTCGACGGGATCGCGCCTGGTCACCGGCGCGACGGTCGTCCACGACGAGTTGGAGGGCGCGCTGGCCGCGTTCATGGGGTTCGGCTCGGCGCTGACGGCCTCGTCGGGGTACATGGCCAACCTCGCGGCGGTGACGGCGCTGGCCGGGCGCGGCGATCTCATCGTCTCCGACGGCGGCTCGCATGCCTCGCTCATCGACGCCTGCCGACTGTCCAGGGCCAGCGTGGCGGTTACCCCTCTCGGCGACGTCGCGGCGATCGAGGAGGCGTTGGCCTCGCGCACGGAAGCCCGCGCCCTGGCGATCTCCGACGCCGTGTACTCCACGTCCGGTGACGTCGCCGACGTCCGGGCCTTGTACGACGTCGCCCGCGCGCATGGTGCGGCGCTGCTCGTCGACGAGGCACACGGGCTGGGGGTCGTCGGCCCCGGCGGGCGCGGGGCGGTGGCGGCGGCCGGACTGTCCGGCGCGCCGGATCTGGTGGTCACGGTGACGTTGTCGAAGTCGCTCGGCGCCCAGGGCGGCGCGATCCTCGGCCTGCCGCAGTTGCGCGACCATCTCATCGACGTCGCGCGACCCATCATCTTCGACACCGCCCTCGCCCCGCCGGCCGCCGCCGGCGCGCTGGCGGCGTTGCGCATGCTTGCCGACGATCCGTCGCTGCCCGCATCCGTCCTGCGCAATGCAGAGGCCATCGCGGACGCGTGGCGGGTTCCCGCTCCCCCGTCGGCGGTGGTGCCCGTGATCCTGGAAGATCCGGTCCGCGCGGTCGCCGCGCGCGACAACCTGCGCGAGCGCGGCGTGCTCGTCGGGGTGTTCCGCCCGCCGAGCGTGCCGCCGGGAGGCTCACGGTTGCGCATCACGGCGCGGGCGAACCTCACGGCGGAAGAACTTCGGCGCGCCGCCCCGCGCCCGGGCGACGTGCCGCCGGCCTAGACCCGGCGAGATTCGCTCAGCGGCGTTCGAGCAGCGCCGAGTCGAGCTCGCCGTGGCGCGAGCAGCGCGCGGACCAGCCGTCGGGCCGGACCTGCACGACCATGCGGCGCCCGCACAGACGGCAGTAACGCGGCGCCTCCAGCCCGGCGCGGGCGGAGTGGCTCAGCGGCCGCTCCTCCCCCGCCGCCAGGTGTGCGCCGGTGAATGGGTCGTATTCCGGCGGGTCGCCGAGCAACGTCGCCTTCAGCAACTCCGTCGAGTCGGGGTTCGAGCCCCGGCGCGCCGTGGTGCGCGCGGTGGTGGCCGCCATGACTAGACCGTCGCGTTGAGGGCCTTGATGGGCAGGCGGATCTTGCCCAGCATGTCCAGGTCCTGCTCTGCCGGGCGGCCCAGGGTGGTCAGGTAGTTGCCCACGATGACGGCGTTGATGCCGCCGAGCAGCCCCTGCTCCGCGCCCAAGTCGCCGAGGGTGAGCTCACGACCACCGGCGAAACGCAGGATCGTCTTCGGCAGCGCGAGGCGGAACGCGCCGATGGCGCGCAGGGCATCCTTGGCCGGCAGCGGCTCGCGGCCCTCGAACGGGGTGCCCGGGCGCGGGTCGAGGAAGTTCATGGGCACCTCGGTCGGGTTGAGCGCCGCCAGGTCCTGCGCGAACTCGGCGCGCTGCTCCAACGTCTCGCCCATGCCCAGGATGCCACCGCAGCAGACCTCCATGCCGGCTTCGGCGACCATGCGCAGGGTTTCGGCGCGGTCCTCCCAGGAGTGGGTGGTCACGACGTTCGGGAAGTGCGAGCGCGCGGTCTCCAGGTTGTGGTTGTAGCGGTGCACGCCGGCCTTGGCCAGGCGGTCGACCTGCTCCTGGGTGAGGATGCCCACCGAGGCGGCGACGTTGATGTCGACCTCCTCCTGGATGGCCTGCACGGCCTGCTCGAGCTGGGACAGCAGGTTCTCGTCCGGACCCTTGACCGCGGCGACGATGCAGAACTCGGTGGCGCCGGTCTTCTGGGTCTGCTTGGCGGCCTCGACCAGGGCCGGGATGTCCAGCCAGGCGTTGCGCACCGGCGACTGGAACAAGCCGGACTGCGAGCAGAAGTGGCAGTCCTCGGGGCAGCCGCCGGTCTTCAGCGAAATGATGCCCTCCACCTCGACTTCCTCGCCGCACCACTTCAGGCGGACCTCGTGGGCGAGGGCGAGCAACTCGTCGACCCGGTCGTCGTCGAGCTGGAGCACTGCGAGGGTTTCGGCATGGTCGAGGCCTTCCCCTCGGCCGAGCACCTTCTCGCGGGCGATCTCGAGAATGTCGGCGGAGGAATTGTCGGTCATGGGTTCTCCTGGCTGGTGGGTGATTCGGCGATGTGCGGCACCGCCGACCGGAAACGTGGCCGCCGCAGGCTCCGCGGGGCGCGATCGTTATATCGAAGGATGTTTGGAGACGAATGTACCCCGCTCACGAACGTCGTTCAAGAAATTGGCCGAACCCGCCCCCTCCCTTTCCGATAACGTGGATTCCGTGCAGCTCACCAAGGACATCATCATGGGTGCGGCAATGGAGATCCTCGACGAATACGGACTCCAGGACCTGACCATCCGCCGCCTGGCCCGCCACCTCGACGCGGCCGCCGGCGCCATGTACTGGCATTTCCCGTCGAAGCAGGCGCTGCTCGGCGCGGTCGCCGACCAGCTGCTCGCACCCCTGTCCGAGCTGGAGTCCACCGGAAACTGGCCCACCGACGTCACCGCCTTCGCCACCGCACTCCACGAGTGCCTGACGTCGCACCGCGACGGCGCCGAGGTCGTCTCCGCCGGCCTGGCCACCGACACCGTCTCCGTACGACCGGCCTCGATTCTCGTCCCCTTGCTTTCCGACGCCCCGATCGGGGAGGAATTGGCCGTCGACGCCGCGGCCACCCTCGTCTACTTCATCCTCGGCTCCACCGTCGACGAACAGACCGCCGCAGAATTGGCCAGGGTCGCGGACAACCCGACCGACCCCACCGCACACGGCCGCCGCATCCGCCACGGCGTCGACCTGATCATCGCCGGCATCGCCGCCGGGGACTCCTGACGCCGACACGCCGAACGCTCCCAGCACCTCACCCGCCCCGCACACCGCTCACCCCGAGGCCGGGCCGTCGTAAAGCACATCCCATGAATCCGTAACGCACCAAAGGTTTCGTCGGCGCGTATAACCCGGCCCCCTCCCGGTATGGTTATCGACATGACAAACGCGAACATCGACGGCGAGTACCAGGTCTGGCCCGGCGACCCCTACCCCCTGGGCTCCACGTACGACGGCGCCGGCACCAACTTCGCCCTGTTCTCCGATATCGCGGAAAAGGTCGAACTGTGCCTCATCAGCGAGGAAGGCGAAGAAAAGCGCATCCCCCTCGAAGAAGTCGACGCCCACATCTGGCACTGCTACCTGCCCGGCATCATGCCCGGCCAGCGCTACGCCTACCGCGTCCACGGCCCCTACGACCCCGCCAACGGCCACCGCTGCGACCCCAGCAAACTGCTCGTCGACCCCTACGCCAAAGCCTTCGACGGCGACTTCGACGGCCACAAGTCCCTGTTCAGCTACGACCTGGACGACCCCAGCAAACGCAACACCGACGACAGCCTCGGCCACACCATGACCTCCGTCGTCATCAACCCCTTCTTCGACTGGGCCACCGACCGCCAGCCCAAGCACCCCTACTCCGAAACCGTCATCTACGAAGCCCACGTCAAGGGCATGACCATGACGCACCCGGACGTGCCCGAATCCCTCCGCGGCACCTACGCCGGCCTCGCGCACCCCGCGATCATCAACTACCTCAAGGACCTCGGCGTCACCGCCATCGAACTGATGCCCGTCCACCAGTTCCTCCAGGACGACCGCCTCCGCGACCTCGGCCTGCGCAACTACTGGGGATACAACACCTTCGGCTTCCTCGCCCCCCACCAGGACTACGCCGCGTCGACCAAGCCCGGCGGCGCGGTGTCCGAGTTCAAGGGCATGGTCCGCGCGTTCCACGACGCCGACATCGAGGTCATCCTCGACGTGGTCTACAACCACACCGCCGAGGGCAACCACATGGGCCCGACCATCTGCTTCCGCGGCATCGACAACGCCGCCTACTACCGCCTCGTCGAAGGCGACAAGCAGCACTACATGGACTACACGGGCACCGGCAACAGCCTCAACGTCCGCCACCCGCACTCGCTGCAGCTGATCATGGACTCCCTGCGCTACTGGGTCTCGGAGATGCACGTCGACGGCTTCCGCTTCGACCTCGCCTCCACCCTGGCCCGCGAGTTCCACGACGTCGACCGCCTGTCCGCGTTCTTCGACCTCGTCCAGCAGGACCCGATCGTGTCGCAGGTCAAGCTCATCGCCGAACCGTGGGACGTCGGCGAAGGCGGCTACCAGGTGGGCAACTTCCCCCCGCAGTGGACCGAGTGGAACGGAAAGTACCGCGACACAATCCGCGACTACTGGCGCGGCGAACCGTCGACCCTGGGCGAATTCGCCTCCCGCATCACCGGCTCGTCCGACCTGTACGCAAACAACGACCGCCGCCCCACCGCGTCGATCAACTTCGTCACCGCCCACGACGGCTTCACCCTCAACGACCTGGTCAGCTACAACCACAAGCACAACATGGCCAACGGCGAGGACAACCGCGACGGCGAATCCCACAACCGCTCGTGGAACTGCGGCGTCGAAGGCTCCACCGACGACGAGACCATCCTGCAGCTGCGCGGACGGCAGCGCCGGAACTTCCTGACCACCCTCCTGCTGTCCCAGGGCACCCCGATGATCAGCCACGGCGACGAAATGGGCCGCAGCCAGAAGGGCAACAACAACGTCTACTGCCAGGACAACCAGCTGGCGTGGATGGACTGGAACCAGGTGCGCACCAACTCGGAGCTGGTGGACTTCACCCGCTTCCTGCTGAAGCTGCGCGCCGACCACCCGGTGTTCCGTCGCCGGCGCTTCCTCAAGGGCGGCCCGCTGGGCGCCGAAACCGACGACCGCGACATCGCCTGGCTGACCCACGAGGGTCGCGTCATGACGCAGGACGACTGGGATTTCGACTTCGGCAAGTCGCTGATGGTGTGGCTCAACGGCAAGGCCATCGACGAACCCGACGCCCGCGGCCACCGCATCGTCGACGATACGTTCATGCTGTGCTTCAACTCCCACCACGAGGATCTGACCTTCCAGATCCCGGGCACCGAGTACGCCTCCGAGTGGGAAGTGATCATCGACACCACCGAGCTGACCGGGCGTCCGACCCGCGAGCGCCTGGTGCACCCCGAGGGTGAGCTGCGCGTTCCGGCGCGTTCGACCGTCGTGCTGATGGAGAAGCTCTAGTTGTTGTGTCCCGCGAGGTTGTGAACGACTTCCGCGGGAGTTGAGCCGCCCAGTGCGCTATGGGGGGCGGTGGTGATTGCAGTGATGCAGCCACCCCGGATACTGCCGCGCACGGGCGGCTTCGCCGTCGCAAGTATCGGCCCTCGCCGCCGTCGGTACCGGCGTAGGCGCATTCAGCGGCCACCGTCCGGTTGAACCGCTCGACCTTGGCCGTTGGTCTGCGGCCACGTTTGCGCCTGCCACCGCCATCGGGGATGCGGCCGATGCGGACGCGTGAAGATGTGTTTGATCTGCTGGGCAGCAAGCACGTCGTTGAACAACCGCGACCGGTACGCCGGGGGTTTCCGTGTACGCCAAGCGCGAGCAGGCAGCGGCGCAGTACCGGGTGGACCGTAGAGGTCGAGACGTGGAATCGTTCGGCGGCTCGGGCGCAGTTCCATCCGTCGTCGACGATGAGTTGGGCCAGGCACTCCTCGCCCGGTAGGCAACGTTCGCGACCTACCGGGGTCACAACAGTTAGACGACAAATGCAGCCACGGATTTTCTCGTCCTGGGCTTTTATCGACGTTCACTCGGCATGAGGCTGCATTTGTCGTATTCAGGCCCTTTCAGACGCCCCCATCGGGTCTCCAACCATCCGGGCACGCTCCTGCCGGCTGTTTCTCACGCGGTCTCCATCCGCCGGGTCGCCGCCGACCATCCAAGAAAGAGATGCTTGACGACGGCCGTCGCAAAGCCTGAAACGGCCCAAAGGGGGCCGACAAAACACGGGGACCACCACCCCCACCCCAAACCGGCTCATCCGGATCTGGAGTGCGTAATT
>NZ_KV787135.1:0-75043 GCF_001807025.1 Corynebacterium sp. HMSC11E11
CAAACCACGGGGTCCAAACTGCGGGGTCGGTCGTTTTTCGGCCCTAAACCACGGGGGCGGTGGTGACCCCGTGTTTTGGACCCCGTGGTTTGGGGGATTCGCGGGGGTTCGCGGGGATTCGCGGGGTTTTAGGGGACTGGCCGGGAAGGGTTGGGAGAAGGGGAGGCGTCGGGGTGGTGTCGGGGAAGGGCGATTCGGAAAAACGTAACGAAAATCGTTGCGCTCCTCGACGATGGCCGCTAGGGTAACGAATATCGATAGGGTATCGATATTCGATACCCTTACCTCAAGGTCAGAGGAGGCCACAATGTCCGCCTGGAACGACGAATCCCGACGCCGGCACCCTGATTCGCGACCCGGCCCGCACTCCGACTCGCGCGGTGATCGGCGAACCAATCCGCGACCGGCCGCGCGCCGCGACATGGATGGCGGCGACCGCGAACCTCGCGAGCGCCGCTACCCGAAGGCGAGGTCGCCGCGCGGCGATCGCCGGGACATCTACGCCACTGCCTTCGCGCTGGGCTTGGCGCTGCTTCTCCTGCTCGGCTACGCGCTGCGCCCGTTCACTCGCGGGGAAGGAGTGCCGGGCAAGGTCGGACGCGTCGCCGGCGATGCTGCGGTCGACAACGGTCGCGCCGTCGCCCGCGATCTCATCTCCGACGGCGCCGCCAACCTCCTGTGGACCGCCCACTGGCTGGCCGTCGCGGCGCTGTTGGTCGTGGTGCTCTGCGGGGCGGGGCTGACGCGGAATTTCCTGCGCGGCGACTTCTTCACGCTGGGTTCCTACAGGTGGGTGGCGGCGATGTCGTGGGCGCTGCTGTTCTACATGTTCGTGCCCGGTTTCGTGGGCATGCTCGGCGGCAACATGGTGCTGCGCGATCTGGGGCGGCCGTGGATGAGCATTCCGGCGCTCGACACGAACGACTTCATCGTCCTGTATGTGCTGGTGATGACGCTGTCGCTGGTCGGCGTCGCCATTCGCCGCGCCAGCGTCCTCGAGCGCGACACGGAGGGTCTGGTCTGATGGTCCCGCCCGAATCTCCCGCCCCCGACGGGCATCGCGTCCGCTGTCACCTCGACCGTCTGCTCGAGGAGCGGGGGCTGACGCTGCGGGCGTTGTCCGACATGGTCGGCATCAGCACCGTGAACCTGTCGGTGATGAAGAACGACCGTGCCAAGGCCGTCCGGTTTTCCACGTTGACGTTGCTTTGCGACGCCTTGTCGTGTTCCCCGGGCGACCTGTTCACCGTCGAGCCGTCGTAAAGCACGAACCGCAGGCGAATCCGGCCGGGACTCCGGCTAGCGGGCGAGTTCCTCGAAGAACCAGCCCATGATCAGCGCGCCCGGGTCGATGACTCCCTTGGCGGCCTCGCCGACGTAGCTGGCGCGGCCCTTGCCCGCCACCTGATCGGCCGTGGCCTCCGCGCCCTCGACCGCCGCCGACGCGGCCTCCGCCGCGGTCGCACCGTCCTCCAGAGCCAACACGGCCGGTTCGATGGCGTCGACGACGGTGCCGTCGCCGACCTTCGCGCCACCCAACTCCACGATCGCATCGAGGCCTGCGCGAACGACGGCCGCGACATCGACGTCGGCGAACGACTCGGCGTCGCCGGCCTTGGCGCCCATCTTCTCGAAGAACAACCCGAACACCGCCCCGGACGTGCCGCCGGCCCGCACCAGGTACGACTCGCCCACCGCGTGGAGCACCTCGCCGACGGTGCCTCGCAACGGCAGGTCGAAGGCGCCGAGCGCCTCGCGCATGTTCACCCCGAAATCACCGTCGCCGGCCTTCCGGTCCAACGCCGTCAACTCGTCGAAGGCGTCCAGCACCCGCTCGATCCACGCCGACAACTCCGGCTGCCGCGGGCCCGAATCGGCGGCGGGCAACTCCTCGAGCGCGGCCTCGGAAATCTCGGGCACGCCCGCATACGGCACCGGCGCATCCCATGCCGGTGCGTCCGTCGGGGCATCGAGCAGG
The DNA here is from genome assembly GCF_001807025.1 of Corynebacterium sp. HMSC11E11. NCBI lineage: Bacteria > Bacillati > Actinomycetota > Actinomycetes > Mycobacteriales > Corynebacteriaceae > Corynebacterium > Corynebacterium sp. HMSC11E11. The sequence continues at coordinate 1,979 of NZ_KV787135.1, forward strand.
TCGAGGAGATCATCGTCGACGCCGAGCACCGTCAGCGAGAACCCCGCCATGTCCCAGGCGGTGATGTAGTCGCCGCACATCGTCCGCTCGACGACCGCGCCCCGCTCCTCCAACTCGCCGCAGGCCAGGGCGAGGATCGCCGAGAGCTCCAGGCCCGCGATGCCGCCAAGCCCATTGACCAGGACCAGCACGCGATCGGGGGAGCCCGCGGCCTCGTGGATCTCGGCGATCATCTCGGCCACCGCGTCGGCGACGTCGATCCGCTTGCGCCGGTCGACGCCCCGTTCCCCGTGGATGCCGACGCCGAACTCGGCTTCATCGTCCTCCAGGGAAAACGACTCCTCCGAACCGGGCGTGCGGGCACCGCCCAACGACATCGCGATCGACCGGGCGCGCCGGGCGACGTTGCGGCCGACATCGGCGACGACCTCGACGTCCGCGCCCCGGGCCGCGGCGGCCCCGCAGGCCTTCTCCACCAGGATCGTCGCCCCCGTCCCGCGACGGCCGGGGCCGCCGGAGCCGCCGGAGCCGTCGTCGGAGTCGGCTCCGCCTCCGTTGCCGTTGTCTCCGTCACTTTCGCCGTCGTCGTCGAGATCGGTCGCCACGTCGTCGCCGACGAGCACGGTCTCCACCCGAATGCCCTCTTCCGCGGCGAGCGCGGCGGCGACGCCGAAGTTCATGACGTCGCCCGTGTAGTTCTTCACCACGTGGACGACGCCCGAGCCATCGTCGACGGCGCGGGTGGCCTCCAGGATCTGCCGCGCATTCGGCGACGTGAAGATGTGCCCCGGACACACGGCGTGCAACATGCCCTTGCCAAGGAAACCGGCGTGGAGCGGTTCGTGCCCGGAGCCGCCGCCCGAAATGACGGCGACGCCCCCATCGCGGTCGGTCAGTTCGAGAAATCCCCGGTCGCGCCAGGCGATGTCGGAGCGACCGGCGACCAATCCGGCCAGGCCCAGTCGGTACGGAGTCGTTGCGTCGTCGAAGAATGCACCCATGCCACGACGGTACTGGTGAATCGCCGGTCAATCGAGGGTTCGGCGGAAGGGCCGACGGTGACAGTTCCCGTCGATGCGAATCATCACCGAGCGTTAACTTCGGCGTCACCTTCGACTCACCGCAGCGCCACCCGCCGCCCCTAACGTACCCGGTGCCCGGGTCCTGCCGTACCTCCTTTGGCGGCGGGGCCCACCCCATGAATCCAGCCGAGAAATGAATGAGGTGCGCAGTGGCGCTGACCCGCAAGAACCTGCTGAAGAATCCGTTCGCGTCGTCCCGTAGTTCCCTGACCTGCACGTACAAGTGCGGCAACGCCTGCCGTGACGACGCCCCCAACGAGTTCTCGACCAACGAGTACTTCGCGGACGTCGCCAAGCGCGCCTACAGCCGCCGCCAGGCCCTCAAGGCCGGCGGTGCCGCGACCGTCGCCTTCGGCGGCGCGTCCCTGCTGGCCGCCTGCACCTCCGACGATGGCAACGGCGGTGCGACCGGCAACGGCGGCGGCAATGGCGACAACGGCAACGGCGGCGGCGAGTCTCTCGAGGGCATGCGCTTCCCGGTCGTCGAGCCCAACGAGAAGGACGAGGTCGTCGTCCCCGAGGGCTACGAGCAGAACGTGCTCATCGCCTGGGGCGACGCAGTCGAGGACGGCGCCCCCGAGTGGGACTTCGACAAGCAGACCGCCGAGGCCCAGAAGAAGCAGTTCGGTTTCAACAACGACTTCGCCGGCGTTCTCGAGGCCGCCGACGGCACCCTCGTCTACGTCTGCTCGCACGAGTACACCACCGAGCCGATGATGTTCCGCGACTGGGACGTCGAGAAGACCACCGAGGAGCAGGTCAACATCGGCATCGCCGCCCACGGCCACACCGTGCTGGCAGTCGAGGAGGACGACAAGGGCTTCCTCAAGCCGATCAAGGGCCACGAGCTCAACCGCCGCATCACCGGCTTCACCGAGTTCACCGTCACCGGCCCCGCCGCCGGTCATGATCTGCTCAAGACCAAGGAGGACCCGACCGGCAAGAAGGTCATCGGCACCTTCAACAACTGCTCCGGCGGCATCACCCCGTGGGGCACGATGCTCTCCGGCGAGGAGAACGTCGACCAGTACTTCGGTGGCGTCGACAAGGTCGATGACGAGGACCTGCTGGACAAGTACTCCCGTTACTCCCTGAAGAACGAGTTGTCCGACCGTGGCTGGGAGAAGTACCACGATCGTTTCGACGTCTCCAAGGAGCCGAACGAGCCGCACCGCTTCTACTGGATCGTCGAGATCGACCCGTCCGACCCGAAGTCCACCCCGGTCAAGCACACCGCTCTGGGCCGCTTCAAGCACGAGGCCGGCCAGATCCACGTCACCGACGACGGCACCGTGGTCTGCTACATGGGCGACGATGAGCGCTTCGAGTACATCTACAAGTTCGTCTCCTCGCGCAAGGTCAAGGAGGGCGACCTCGAGCACAACATGGGCATCCTCAACGAGGGCACCCTGTACGTGGCCAAGTTCCACGGCAACTCCCCGGAGGACGAGATCGACGGCTCCGGCGAGCTGCCCGAGGACGGCGAGTTCGACGGCGAGATCGAGTGGATCCCGCTGATGACCGCAAAGGCCGACGGCTCCGGCGAGTCCCACGTCGACGGCATGGACGCCGCCGAGGTCTGCATCTACACCCGCCTGGCCGGCGACAAGGTCGGCGCCACCCGCATGGACCGCCCGGAGGACGTCGAGGCGTCGCCGGTGACCGGCAAGGTCTACGCCGCGTTGACGAACAACAAGTACCGCGGCATGGCCGAGGGCGGCCACGAGGGCGTCCAGGACAACAAGATCGACCAGGAGACCGACGGCGCCGGCCGTCCCTACGAGGGCCCGACCGAGGTCGCCCCGGTCACCGAGAACAAGAACGGTCTCGTCCTGGAGATGGAGGACGACCACGCCGGCACCACCGGCAAGTGGAACCTGCTGCTCGTCTGCGGTGACCCGGAGGAGGCGTACTCCTACTTCGGCGGCTTCGACAAGGAGTCGGTTTCGCCGATCTCCTGCCCGGACAACCTGGCGTTCGACGAGTACGGCAACCTGTGGATCTCCACCGACGGCAACGCCCTGGACTCCAACGACGGCCTGTACGCCGTCGCCGTCGAGGGCGAGCGTCGCGGCGAGGTCAAGTGCTTCCTCACCGTGCCGGTCGGCGCCGAGACCTGCGGCCCGATCGTCGAGGGCAACCGCGTCATGGTCAACGTCCAGCACCCGGGCGAGGACGACGACGCCACCCCGGACAACCCGATCTCGCACTGGCCCGAGGGCGGCGACGCCCAGCCGCGTCCGGCCGTCGTGCAGGTGGTCAAGTCCGACGGCGGCAAGATCGGCGTCTAAACGGCGTCCGATGCGCGCCATCCCGGCATGACGCTGCGTGAACCCGGCGTGACGCCACGATGATCGCGCGTCGATGAGCTCCCGTTCATGGCCCCACCTTCTCTAAGGTGGGGCCATGATCGTCGTTGGCGGAGAAATGTTGGTCGACCTGGTGCCCGTGGCGGGAACGGGGCCGGGTGGCGACGGAGGAAACAGCGGCGCCGCCGGGGCTGGGGAGGCGGCCGGTGCGACGGGCACCGCGCCGGCGGGCCCCGATCTGCGCCCGCACCTGGGTGGCGGTCCGTTCAACGTCGCCATCGCGGCGGGCCGCCAGGGGGCGGACGTCGCCTTCCTGTCGAGGGTGTCCACCGACGCCTACGGCCGCGCCGGGCTGGAGCGACTGAAAGGGGCGGGCGTCGACGTCGCCCATGTGCAGCGCGGCGGCGAACCGACGACGCTGGCGGTGACGCAGATCGACGCGGATGGGTCGGCGACCTACGACTTCCACTGGGCGGGCTCGGCCGACCGGCTGGTCGCCGACCCCGGGCCGATCGACGCCGACGTGGTGTGCCTGGGCACGTGTTCGCTGGTTTTCGAGCCGGGTGCGTCGGTCTACGAGACCATCCTGTTCCGTGAGGCAGACCGCGGCCGCGTCGTCGCGCTCGACCCGAACGTCCGCCCGGCCATCATCTCCGACCCCGCCCGGTACCGGGAGCGGTTCCGGTCGTGGTTGCCGCACGTCACGGTGCTCAAACTCTCCGACGCGGATTTGGCGTGGCTTTACGACGACCCGGGCCTCGACGTCCACCGTGCCTGCTCGGAGATCGCCGTGGAGTTCGGCGGCGCGGTGGTGCTGACGGAGGGCCCGGATGGCGCGACGGCGTTCACCCCCGGCGGGGCGGCGACGATGGCGGCGCCGACGGTGGAGGTCGCCGACACGATCGGGGCGGGCGACACCGTGATGGGCACGATCGTCGCCGAGATCGATGCCCGACTGCACGACGTCGACCGCACCGCCGACCGCACCGCCCACGACGCCCCCTCTGATGCGTCGCCGGCCGACGTCGTCCGCGCATGGGGCCCGGAACAGTGGGCCCCGATCCTCGACCGTGCGGTCCGGGCGGCGGCGATCACCGTGTCCCGTCCGGGCGCGAACCCCCCGACGGCGGCCGAATTGGGTTGACCGCCGCACCCCGGGGCGGCGGGTGCAGCGCGCCCGGATGGGCCGTCGTAAAGCGGTGGGCTACCCTGTGAAACCGTGACTGACGCGAAGAACACCACCGCCAACCAGGACCAGAAGTCCGCCACCGACCTGCCCGAGCAGCTGCGCATCCGCCGCGACAAGCGCGCCAAGCTGCTCGCCGCCGGCGTCGAGGCCTACCCGGTCGAGGTGCCGCGCACCCACACGCTGGCGCAGGTCCGCGACCAGTGGGGCCACCTGGAGCCGGGCGAGGAGACCCAGGACGTGGTCACCGTCGTCGGCCGCGTCATCTTCGTGCGCAACACCGGCAAGCTGTGCTTCGCCACCCTGCAGGAGGGCGACGGCACCCAGCTGCAGGCCATGCTCAGCCTGAAGGAGGTCGGCGAGGATGCGCTGGCCGCCTGGAAGGCCGACGTGGACATGGGCGACTTCGTCATCATCACCGGCCGCGTCATCGCGTCGCGCCGCGGCGAACTGTCCGTCATGGCCACCGAGTGGACCATGGCGTCGAAGGCGCTGCGCCCCCTGCCGTTCGCCCACTCCGACATGAGCGAGGACCAGCGCGTCCGACACCGCTACACCGACCTGATCATGCGCCCGGAGGCCCGCGCCAACGCCATCACCCGCGTGAAGGTCATCCGCGAACTGCGCCTCGCGCTGGAACGCCGCGGCTTCCTGGAAGTCGAGACCCCGATGCTGCAGACCCTGCACGGCGGCGCCGCGGCCCGCCCGTTCGTCACGCACTCCAATGCGCTGGACCTGGACCTGTACCTGCGCATCGCGCCGGAGCTGTACCTCAAGCGTTGCGTCGTCGGCGGTCTGGAAAAGGTCTTCGAGATCAACCGCAACTTCCGCAACGAGGGCATCGACTCCTCGCACTCGCCGGAGTTCGCCATGCTCGAGTACTACGACGCCTACGGCACCTACGACGACTCCGCCCGCACCGTGCAGGAGATCATCCAGGAAATCGCCGTCGCCGTGTTCGGCTCGACGACGGTGACGCTTGCCGACGGCACCGAGTACGACTTCGGCGGCGAGTGGAAGCAGCTGGAGATGTACCCCTCCCTCAACGAGGCCCTCGCCCGGAAGTTCCCGGGCCAGCCGGAGGTCACCATCGACTCCACCGTCGAGGAACTCACGGCCATCGCCGACGTCATCGGCCTCGAGGTGCCCGCCAACGCCGGGTGGGGCCACGGCAAGCTCGTCGAGGAGATGTGGGAGCTGCTGTGCGAGGACCAGCTCGACGGCCCGGTTTTCGTCCGCGACTTCCCGGTGGAGACCTCCCCACTGACCCGCCAGCACCGCTCCAAGCCGGGCGTCACCGAAAAGTGGGACCTGTACGTCCGCGGCTTCGAGCTGGCCACCGGCTACTCCGAGCTGGTCGACCCGGTGATCCAGCGGGAGCGCTTCGAGGACCAGGCCCGCTTGGCCGCCGGCGGCGACGATGAGGCGATGGTCCTCGACGAGGACTTCCTCCACGCCATGGAACAGGGCATGCCGCCGACGACCGGCGTGGGCATGGGCGTCGACCGCCTGCTCATGGCCTTCACCGGCCTGGGCATCCGCGAGACGGTGCTGTTCCCGATCGTGAAGCCCGAGCAGAACTAGGTCCGCTGCACGGATTCGCTTGACGACGGCCCGGCGTTCGCGTCGGTCCGTCGTTTTCGCGTTATGGGGCGAGACCCGACAGGTCGCGTTCGACGACGTAATTGCGGTGGGCGGTGGAGCCGAGCGTGTACTCGGGGTTGAGGCCGTACATCGCCCACCGGGAGCGCGATGACCAGTGCAGCGCCTCGGGGGAACCGGTGCGGTGGAAGTTCACCCGGTAGCCGCCCGTGTGCAGGTGGATGAGCGTGTATCCGCCCGGGTAGCCGGCGGCGGAACCGAATTCCACGAAATCGACGTTCGTCGCCGCGTCGGGGGCGGTGCGGCGCGCCCGGTGCGTGTGGCCCGCGGCCATGAGGAACGCGCCGGGCGTCCGGGCGAGCAGCCGCTGCAGCCGGTCGGAGTGGTCGAGGTTGAGGGTGAAGGCCGGGGTGCCCACGTTCGTGAACGCCGCCTCGACGGTGACCGGATGGTGGGCGAGCAGCAGCGTCGGACGATTCGGATCGGCGGCGAGCTCGGATTCGAGGGCGGCGAGCTGATCGTCCTCGATGCGGCCGCCGGATTCGTCGAGCATGGACGAGTCCAGGCCGATGACCCGCAGGCCACCGACGTCGGTGCGCCACATCGTCTGCCGGGGCACGAACTCCTCGCCCCACGGATCGCGGTGGTCGTCGGTGCCCTCGAGCACCGGGTGGTCTTCGTAGCCCGCGTCCGGGTCGGCATCCGGCGTGTGCGGCCGGTCGTGGTTGCCGCGGGTGACGTGCCAATCCACGCCGAAGGTGCCGAATCCGTCCATGATCTCGCGGAAACGCCGGACCTCGTGCGGTCGTGCTTCGGAGGTGGTGTCGCCGTTGACGAAGACGCGCCCGACGCCGCGATCGCGGATCTCCGCCAGCGCCGCGGCCAACATGACCTCGGGAAACGGCGGCAGGCCCGGTTCCTGCACGATCGCTTCGGGGAAATCGCCGAGGATCAGGCCGTGCTTTTCCTCGCCGATGTGGGTGTCGTTGAGGACCGCGATGGTGGCCACGTGCTCGCCCGGAGGGGGAGTCAGGGTGGTGATGCGCCCCGACACCTCGGGGGAGTCCGGCTTGTTCGTGGTCATCAGCCCCGGAGTGGCCGGCACGCCGTCGCATCGGCACTCGAAGACGTACTCCCGGCCGGGTTCCAGACCGTCGACGGTGATCAAGTGGAAGCCCGTCTCCGAATCGCTCGAGGCGACGACCGGAAGGTCCGGCATGCCGGGGCGGATCCAGGAACCGGCCGGTCCCGCGATGGCCTCGGAACCCACCGGATCGGCGGCGACGATCGGGTCATCGGCCGGGGCCAACGCGACCTCGCCGAGCGTGGGGACGGTCGGGCGCAACGGGCCGTAGGCCGGATGCGGCGCGGTGTAGGAGGCGAAACCGAAGGTCACCGAGGTCGGAGTGACGGTGACGACCTCCAGGTCGGTGGCCTCGATGCCGCCGGTGCGCGCCGCCCGGGCCTTCGGGACCACGGTCGCCGCCAGCAGCGCGCCGATGCCCGCGGCACCTCCGGCCAGCGCCGCCCGCCTGCTGATGGGGCGTGCGCCGGGCCCGGCACCTGATCCGACGGTGCTTCCGACGCTTCCGGTGGTGTAGCCGACGCTCGTTTCAGTGCCCATGAACCGGACGCTAACGACCGGAGGCAAACGAAAGGTGGACGCCACGTGTCCTGTCGTTGGCATCGGTGTCGCCTTCGGGTGAACCCATTCGCATCGGCGGAAGCACGGTCGCTCGGCGCGTACGAAGGGTCATGAAACGACGGCAGTACGCGGCATACCTGCGATAACGCCGTTTCCCGGGATCGTCGTAAAGCGAAATATGACGTTGACCTCGTGTTTTGCGGGGGTGCATTACGGGGGCGGCGATAGTGCCAATATTGGGGCGGATCCGCCGAAAGATGTGACAACGATCACGAGATGGCTTTATCGTTATGCCAGTAACAGTTCTGACTCGAAAGGCCATGAACCCATGAGCGAGAAGAAGAACCGCGAGGATTCGACCGTCGGCCGCAACAACCCGGGCCGAGACGCCATTGGTGCGGCGATGCGGTTCATCACGTCCATCACCGGCTCCGACTTCGCCCAGAAGTACGACCTCCAGCCGACGATCGACCGCGTGATCTACCAGTCCACCAAGTCCGGGTTCAAGACCCTGGGCGCCGCCAACCGCCAGTTCAAGAAGGTCGCCGGCTCCGGCAAGCCGCAGCGCCCCGCGCGCGACGCGCAGGCCGCCGCCCCGGACGACGCCGCCTCCGCCGAACCGGCCAAGACCCCGTCGAAGAAGCTCTTCGACCTCACCCCGACCGAAGATCAGCAGATGATCGTCGAGACGGTGAAGGAGTTCGCGGAGTCCCGCCTGCGCGACGCGGCCGCCAAGTGCGACCACGAGGCCACCCCGCCGGAGACCCTCCTGTCCGAGGCCGCCGAGCTCGGCGTCTCCCTCATCAACGTCCCCGAGTCCTTCGAGGGCATCGCCACCGGCGAGGACGTCACCACCAACGCGCTTGTCGCCGAGGCCCTCGCCTACGGCGACATGGGCCTCGCCCTGACCGTGCTGGCCCCCGCCGGCGTCGCCGCGACGCTGACCGCCCACGGCTCCGACGCCCAGCAGAAGACCTACCTCCCGGCCTTCGCCGGCGAGGACGTTCCGGCCGCCGCCGTCGTCCTCTCCGAGCCGCGCCCCCTCTTCGACCCGCTGGAGCCGGAGACCACCGGCCGCCGCGAGGGCAACGAAATCGTCCTCAACGGCGTCAAGTCGATGGTCCCCAACGCCGGTGCCGCCGAGCTGTTCATCGTCGGCGTCAACCTCAACGGCCGCCCCGCCCTGGTCATCGTCGAGTCCGACACCGAGGGCCTGCACGTCGAGGCCGACCCGTCCATGGGCGTTCGCGGCGCCGCGCTCGGCCGCCTCGTGCTCAAGGACGTCCGCGTCCCCGCCGACGCCATCCTCGGCGGCGAGCAGATCTCCCCGGAGCAGGCCGAGATCGAGTACCGCGACGTTCTGCGCCGCTCCCGCCTCGGCTGGGCCGCGCTGGCCGCCGGCACCAGCCAGGCGATCCTCGACTACGTCGTGCCCTACGTCAACGAGCGCGAGGCCTTCGGCGAGCCGATCTCGCACCGCCAGGCCGTGGCCTTCATGGTCGCCGACATCAAGATCGAGCTCGACGGCCTGCGCATGATCCTGCTGCGCGGCACCTCCCGCGCCGACCAGGGCCGCCGCTTCGACCGCGAGGCCGCGCTGGCCAAGAACTTCGCGACCGAGAAGGGCATGAAGATCGGCTCCGACGGCGTCCAGCTGCTCGGCGGCCACGGCTTCGTCAAGGAGCACCCGGTCGAGCGCTGGTACCGCGATCTGCGCGCCGTCGGCGTCGCAGAAGGCATCGTCGTCCTGTAAACCGCCAGACACTTCAGATTTGAAAGAGGATCCGAAATGATCAACCTCGAACTGCCGAAGTTCCTCCGGGCGGGCGCCGCTCAGGCGCATCAGGCCGCGGCGGAGATCTTCCGTCCCATTTCCCGTAAGTACGACCTCGCCGAGCACGAGTACCCGCGTGAGCTCGACACCCTGGCGTCGATGATGGACGGCATGGCCGACGGCGGCAGCGCCTTCTCCGGCGCGTCCGGCGGCCGTGGCGACGAGAAGAAGAAGCAGCGCACCGGCGTCAAGAACGGCGGCAACATGGCGTCGCTGCTCAACGTCATCGAGACCTGCTGGGGCGACGTCGGCCTGACGCTGTCGCTGCCGTACCAGGGCCTGGGCAACTCCGCGCTGGCCGCCGTCGCCACCGACGAGCAGCTGGAAAGCTTCGGCAAGACCTGGGCCGCGATGGCCATCACCGAGCCGTCGTTCGGCTCCGACTCGTCGGCCGTGTCGACGACCGCCCGCAAGGACGGCGACGAATACGTCATCAACGGCGAGAAGATCTTCGTCCCCTCCGGTGACCGCGCCGACTCCGTCGTGGTGTGGGCGACCCTGGACAAGTCCCTGGGCCGCGCCGCCATCAAGTCCTTCCTGGTGAAGAAGGGCACCCCGGGCTTCACCGTCGAGCGCCTGGAGGAGAAGCTGGGCATCCGCGCCTCCGACACCGCGGTGCTGCGCCTGGACAACGTCCGCGTTCCGGCCGAGAACCTGCTGGGTTCCCCGGAGATCGACGTCAAGAAGTCCTTCGCCGGCGCGATGGCCACCTTCGACAACACGCGTCCGCTGGTGGCGGGCATGGCCATCGGCGTCGCGCGTGCGGCGCTGGAGGAGCTGCGCCGCATCCTGGAGGAGGCCGGCCTGGAGATCGACTACGACAAGCCCGCCCACACCCAGCACGCCGCCGTGGCCGAGTACATCAAGCTCGAGTCCGACTGGGAGGCCGCGTACCTGCTGGCCCTGCGCGCCGCGTGGATGGCCGACAACAAGCAGCCGAACACCCTCGAGGCGTCCGCGTCGAAGGCGAAGGCCGGCCGCATGGGCACCGACGTGACCCTGCGCGCCGTCCAGCTCGCCGGCACGTACGGCTACTCGGAGCGCAACCTGCTGGAGAAGTGGGCCCGCGACTCGAAGATCCTGGACATCTTCGAGGGCACCCAGCAGATCCAGCAGCTCGTCGTCGCCCGCCGCGTGCTGGGCCTGAGCTCCAAGGAACTCAAGTAACGACGACACCCCGATAGGCCACGGAGGGCGCCATGCGCGTGCCCGCCGTGGCCTTTCGCTTTACGACGGCGACCGGGTTGACGAAACGACGAGTGTGCGCCCCATGCCCCGGGGCGCACACTCGTCGGATCGGAACCGTCGGAAAGCGGGCCCGGGTCAGAAGCCGCGGTGCACCGAGTAGTTGCGGTCGTCCACCGAGCCCAGCATGTACTCCGGCTCGAAGCCCAGCAGCGACCAGCGCGTCCGCGCCGACCAATCGAGCGACTCCCGCGCCGGCGTGCGGTGGAACGTGACCATGTAACCGCCTTCGCGGACGTCGAGAAGCGTGTAACCGCCGGGGTAGCCCAGGCAGGCCCCGCGCTCGCAGAAGTCCACGTGACCGACGTCCGCGCGGCCGCGGCGCGTGCGGTGGGTGTGCCCCGCGAACATCGCCGCGGCACCCGGCGTGCCCGCCAACGAGTCCTGCAGGCGACGGGCCTGATCCTCCGGAACGATGAACCCCGGGCCGCCGGCGTTGGTGTACGCCGCATCGCGGGTGATCGGATGGTGCGCGAAGACGAAGGTCGGACGGTCGGCGTCGTCAAGCAACTCCGTATGCACCGCATCCAGCTGCTCCGGGGAGATGTACCCGCCGTCGTCGTGGACCGTCGACGAGTCGATGCCGATGAGGCGCAGTTCTCCGACGCGGGCCGCCCAATGTTGCTGGCGGGCCGGGCCCACGGTGCCGAAGTGGTCCGGGACCTCCGCCATGTCGCCGCGGGCGCTCGTCGACCCCGGCTCGTAGTTGTCGTGGTTGCCGCGCGTGGCGAACCAGCGGGAGTTCTGCGCGCCGAAACCGTCCATGATCCGCTTGAACTCGGCCGCCTGCTCCGCGGAGTTGCCGTCCGTGCAGTCGCCGTTGACCACGATCGCCGCCGCCGACGTGCCGGCGACGCCCGCCAGCAGCTCCTCCAGCTGCATCGTCGGGAAGCGGCGGGCGCCCTCGGCCTCCCGCAGGCCGATGCCCTCGATCTTGATGCCGTCGTGGTACGGCTTGCCGATGTGCGTGTCGTTCGTGATCGCGATCGTGCCCAGCGAACGGCCCGGCGGCGGGGTCAACGTGGTGAACGTGCCGGTCATCTCGGGCGACGACGGGCGGTGCGTGGTCGCCAGCGACGGGACGGCCCGGACCCCGTTCGAACGGCACTCGAAGCGGTACGCGCGGCCCGGCTCCAGGCCGTCGACGATCACGTGGTGGTAGCCGCGGGGCGTGTCATCGGCGTGGACCACCGTCATCGCGCCGCCGTCGGCCGGGCCGATCAGGACCTCCTCGCCGGCGTTGACCGTCGGCTGCGCCAACCCGTACGGGGTGAGGACGCCCGGCGCATACGTCGCCCACGTGAAGGCGACGGACGTGTCGGTGACCGTCGCGACCTCCAGGTCGGCGGCCTGGATGCCGCCCTCGATCGTGGCGGGGTCGAGCGACCCCGGCATCAACCCCGGCGGGAGACCTTCGGGAAGGGCGGAAGCGGGGCGGGCGAGCACCAGGCTGCCCGCCGCGAGAGTGGCGGCGGAAAGGAACGCGCGGCGTGAAATCGTCATGAAACGCACGCTAACCTGCGATGATGACGGCTCGGTCACGCCACGATAAAGGGGTGGTCTCCTCCGCGTGAACACATGATGACATGGTGTTTCATCGTGCGGAGGAAACCACCCCTCGGGGTGCGCGGGACTAGCCGGCCGGGCGGAGACGATCCTGGCCGACGAGCTGGTCACCGGAGGCGGCGGCGGCGGCATCAGCGGCGTTGTCACCCTCCCACGGCTTCGGCAGCATCCGCGGCACGACCTTGCCGACCGCGTTGCGCGGCAACTCGTCCATGAACACGGTCTCGCGGGGCACGGAGTGGCGGGCGAGGCGCTGCTTGACGTGGGAGCGGATCGCCTCGTCGTCAAGCTCGCGGCCCTCGGGGGAGTCGTCGCGCACGACCCAGGCCACCAGAGCCTGGCCGAAGCGCTCGTCGGGCACGCCGTAGACGCAGCATTCGCGCACGCCGGGCAGCTCGGACAGGGCGTCCTCGGTCTCGCGGGGGAAGACGTTCTCGCCGCCGGAGACGATCATGTCGTCCTCGCGGCCGGAGATGTAGAGCATCCCGTTTTCCAGGTGGCCGAGGTCGCCGGTGCAGACCATGCCGTCGATGATCTCCTTGTCGGCGCCGGGGCGGGTGTATCCCTCGTAGAGCATGCCGTTGCCGACGAAGATGCGGCCGGTCTCTCCCTCGGGCAGGGCGTTGCCCTCGTCGTCGCGGATGGAGATGCGGGTGCCCAGCGGCGCGCGGCCCGCGGTGGTCGGGTTGGCGGCGAGCTCGTCGGGGGTGGCGATGGTCGCCCAGCTGACCTCGGTGGACCCGTACTGGTTGTAGAGGACCGGGCCGAAGCGGTCGAGCGCCTGCTTGACCACGTGCTCCGGGATCGCCGAACCGCAGGAGGCGATGACCTCCAGGGGGGAGCCGGCGACGTCGTAGTCGTCGGGCATGACCTCGAGCATGCGCTGCAGCATGGTGGGCACGAGGAAGATGGTGTGCGGGTTGTGGGCTTCGATGATCCGCAGGGCGTCGGACGGCTCGAAGTGGCGGCGCAGGATCATGGTCGAGCGCAGGGCGATGCACAGCTGGGCGGTGGCGAAGCCCCAGGTGTGGAACAGCGGCGCGGCGAGGAACGCGGGCCGGTTGTGGCGCAGGGGGATGCGGCTCATGATCGACGACGCCGGCATCCAGGACTTCGGCTCGGGGCGGCGGGCGCCCTTGGGGGTGCCGGTGGTGCCGGAGGTCAGGACGATGACGCGGCCGCGGCGGGGGCGGGTCGGCAGGTCGGCGGTGGGCCAGGACTCCGGCGGGGCGGTGCGCAGCATTTCGCGCATGGACGTCCAGCCTTCGCGGACGCAGGAGGCGTCCTGGTAATTCTCGAGCCAGGACACGGCGACGGGGCAGTCGTCGAAGTTCTCGGGCAGCAGGTGGGTGAATTCCTCGTCGATGAAGAGGAAGTCGAGCTTCTGCTCGCGGATGACGGCGAGGGTCTGCTCGGCGGAGGCGCCGGTGTTGAGCAGGACGAGGTCGGTGCCGAGGCGCCCGTGCGCGCACAGGGCGAGCAGGAAGCCGCGGTGGTTGCGGCACAGCAGTCCGATGCGGTCGCGGGGGCGGATGTCGCCGTGGCGCAGGGCGCGGGCCAGGCGGTTGGCGTTGTCGTGGAACTCGGAGTAGGTCATGGAACCGCCGTCGTCGATGATGGCGGTGTGGTGGGGGTCGCGGGCTGCGGCGATGCCGAGCAGGCCGGAGGGCAGGAAGTCCCACCGGTAGATCGAGTTGGCGGCCTTGCCCATGGCGGCGGGGCCCATGGCGCCGAGCACGCCGGCCTTGGTCACGGGCGCCAGACCCTTGATGAGGTCGGTGGTGCCGCGCAGGGAGTGCTTGGCGCGGATGCGGAACTTCTCCGCGGCGCCGACGTCGGCGGTGTGCGCGTTGGTCGTCGCGTGGACGTCGATCTTCTCGGACATCTGGCTCGGGCCTCCTCGTATGGGTTCCTTCTGGAAAAGAACCTTATACGTGACCTTCGTCACTGGGAGGGTTTTCGCGGGAAAAGCTCCCGAATCTCTCCGGGGCGGCCTTTTTGCTTGACGACGGCCCGGCCGCCGCGCCCCGCGGCCGGCATCCGGAAGGTGGCCTACTGCGCGGGGACGTAGTCCAGATCGAGGGCTTCGGCGACGGGCCGGTTGCGCAGGGCGCCCTCGTGGGTCATCAGTCCGTCGGAAAGCCCCGGCATGACCTCCGCGGCACCCGGCCAACCGTGTTCGGCCAGGGCCAGCGCGTAGGGAAGGGTCGCGTTGGCCAACGCCTGCGTCGACGTGTTGGCCACCGCGCCGGGCATGTTCGCCACGCAGTAGAAGAGGCTGTCGTGGACCTTGAACACCGGGTCATCGTGGGTGGTCGGCCGCGACGACTCGAAACAACCGCCCTGGTCGATGGCCACGTCGACGAGCACCGACCCCGGCTTCATGCGGGCCACCAGCTCGTCAGGCACCAGCGTCGGGGCCTTCGCGCCCGGCACGAGCACCGCGCCGATGACCAGATCGGATTTCAGCAGCTCCCTTTCGATCTCGTGGGCGGTGGAGAAAACGGTGTCGACGGTGCCCCGGTAAATGTCGTCGATGCGCTTGAGGGCGCGGGGATTCAGGTCGAGGACGGTGACGTCGGCGCGCAGGCCATGCGCCATGGCCACGGCGGAGGCACCCACCTGGCCGGCGCCGATGACCGTCACGCGCGCTGGGCGGGTGCCGGGCACGCCGGGCAGCAGAATGCCGCGGCCGCCGAAATGGCCCATCAGGTGGTACGCGCCGACCTGCACCGCCAGACGGCCGGCGACCTGGCTCATCGGGGTGAGCAACGGCAGCTCGCCGTAATCGTCGGTGACGGTCTCGTAGCCGATCGACGTCGTGCCCGCGTCGAGCAACGCCCGCGCGCACTCCGGGGCGGCCGCCAGGTGCAGGTAGGTGAACAGGATCTGATCCGGCCGCATGAGGTCGAACTCCGGGCCGATGGGCTCCTTGACCTTCAGCAGCAGATCACCCTTCGCCCACACCTCGGCGGCGGTGTCGACGATCGTCGCACCGGCGTCGACGTAGGCCTGATCCGGCATCGACGAGCCTTCGCCGGCGCCGGCCTCCACGAGCACCTCATGCCCGGCCCGGGTCAGCGTCGCCACCCCCGACGGGCTCGCTGCGACGCGATGCTCGCCGCTCTTGATTTCGCGGGGGATTCCGATGCGCATTGGTGACTCCTGGTCCGTGGCGGCTCGCCGGGCGGAGGGGCCCGGCGATTGGTCTTCCCCCAATCATGGCGCGAGCGGGGCCCGGATCACCAACAGGGGGATGCGGGGCACTCCGCGCCGGGCCGGGTCACGTGGTGAGCCACTCCATGATCTCGTGCGCCTTCTGTTCGGCCTCCGACCCCGACCCCGCAAGCCACACGTAGACGGCCATTTTGCCGTAACTCGACGACAGCATGTAGCCCTCTTCGCCGTGGTTCTTAATGAACTCTCCGTAGGAAGTGGGGGTGCCGGAGGCCACCGTCACGACCAGGGTGGTCTTGCCCTCCTTTGTGTAGGAGCAGCCCAGCCCCATTTCGGGGGAATCTCCCCAGTGCGTGCCTTCGGGAGTTCCGAAGTTGGTGACGGAACAGGGATTGACGCCGCCGAACGCGCTGATCAGTGCGTCGCGCTGGTCGGTGACCGTCTGCTTGTCGGTCTGCGCGGCCTCGAGATCGGATTCCAACTCGCGGATCCTGTCGTTATCCGAATTCAGGCGCGCGTTCTCGGCCTGGAGGCTACCGACGTCCTCGCCGTCCGAGTCATCGGAGGACTTGCCCGACAACGCCCAGAAGCCGCCCGTGATGACCGCGATGGCCAGCACGACGGCCAGGGAGATGAGCGGAAGCTTCGACTTGTCGGCGGTGGACTTCCCCGCGTCCCGCGCGCCCGCAGATTCGTCCGACCCCTTGGCGGCGGGTGCGTCGGAGCCGCCATTCGCATTGGGCCACGGGTTGCCGTAATCGGGCGACTGGGGGGAACCACCGGAGGCGCCGCCCTGGTAGCGGTTGTCGAAATCGGGTGCGTCGTTGCTCATGTCTCTCTCCGGGACTCGTCGCGTTGAACCGGGTTTTGCTACCCGCACAATTTAGTGGTTTTCTCCGCCACCGCAGTTCGGGGTTTCCGAAAACTCCGACGATCGGGGGTGCGGCACAGGGCAACCGCCCTAGATCCCCAGCACCGCCTTCGCGATGAGGAAGTACACGATCAAACCGGACGCATCGCAGAACGTGGAGATGAACGGCGTCGAGAACACCGCCGGATCGGCCTTGATGGCTCGGGCGACCATCGGCATGATGCCGCCGACGGTGGCTGCGATGGTGCAGATGGACACCAGCGTCAGGCCGATGATCAGCCCGAAGTCCATGCCGTAGACCAGCCCCGCGACGACGGCGCCGATCAGGCCGAGCAGCACGCCCATGGTCAGTCCGACGCGGACCTCGCGCCACGCCACCTTCCACGTGTCGCGCAGCCGCACCTCGCCGACGGCCAGCGCGCGGGTCACGGTCGTCGCGGCCTGGGAGCCGGTGTTGCCTGCGGTGCCGGTGAGCAGGGGGATGAACAGTGACAGCGTCACCACCGTGGCCAGCGCGTCCTCGAACATCTCCAGCACCTGCACCGTGAGAATCGCCGACAGGGCCAGCACCAGCAGCCACACGATGCGCGACCGCACCAGGGTGGTCACCGACGTGATCAGGTACGGGCGGTCCAACGGCTCGGACGCGCCGGCTCGGGCGGCGTCTTCCTCGTCGGCGCGGTCGATGATGCGGTTGGCGTCGTCGACGGTGAGGATGCCGATCAGCCGGTTCTCCTCGTCGACCACGGGCGTGACCAGGTGGGTGGTGCGCACCGCCCGGCGGGCCGCCTTCTCCGCGTCCTCCGACGCCGTCACGGATTCCGGGGACTTCATCAGGTCCCGCACGGTGATCGGCTCCGCGGCGGGGTCGTCGTCACGCGAATCACCGTCGGCCGAATCCCCGTCGAGCGCGAAAATCAGGTCCCGCATGCCCACGACGCCCTCGAGCCGGCGGTGGTCGTCGGTGACCATGAGCAGGTACACGGTCTCCGCGCCGTCGCCGCTGGCGCGAACGTGGTCGAACGCCTCCCGCGGCGTCATCCCCGGTCGCAGTCGCACGTATTCGGTGGACATGTGGCGCCCGATGGTGCCGGACGGGTAGCCGAGGATCGGCGCGGTCAGCGCCCGCTCCTTCTCCGACAGGCCCGAAAACAGCTTCGCCGACACCGTCGCGGGCAGCTCGTCGACCAGCGACACCCGGTCGTCGGGGTCGAGGTGCTCGAAAACTCCGACGACATGCTCGTCGCGCAACCCCGTCAGCAGGTCCGCGCGCATGCCCGGGGAGAACCGCTCGAACACCTCCACCGCCACCTCGCGCGGCAGCAGACGGTAGATGATCGCCCGGTCGTCGGGGTCCTCGCGCTCGAGGACGTCGACCAGATCCGACGGCGACATGTCGCGGATCACCCTCTCGATCGAGACGAGATCTTCCTGCGCAAGCATCAGCGCCAAATGGTCGGCGAGAACGTCGAACTCGAGTCCGGTGTGGGAAGAGGCCATGCCCCAGACACTATCCGCACGGCACGTCGGGCGGGGTCGGATGCGCGGCAACCCGCGGCTGCTTTGCGACGAGTCGGCGTGGATCGGGGGCCGCCGTTAAACTCCAGTTCAGGCCCTGTTCGCTATGGGCGTACGCCCGAAGGGACGAAACGCGGGCGAGCCGTCGTTAAGCTTCAGTGAAACCGTCATATGGATTCCGGACGACACCGAGGAGAATGATGTTCGAGAGGTTCACCGACCGCGCCCGGCGCGTCGTCGTCCTGGCGCAGGACGAGGCACGCGAGCTCAACCACAATTACATCGGCACCGAGCACATCCTGCTCGGCCTCATCAGCGAGGGCGACGGCGTCGCCGCCAAGGCCCTGGAGTCCATGGGCATCTCGCTGGAAGCCGTGCGCTCCGAGGTCGTCGACATCATCGGCCGCGGCGCCCAGCCGCCCAGCGGCCACATCCCGTTCACCCCGCGGGCGAAGAAGGTCCTGGAGTACTCGCTGCGCGAGGCCCTTCAGCTCGGCCACAAGTACATCGGCACCGAGCACATCCTGCTCGGCCTGATCCGCGAAGGCGAGGGCGTCGCCGCGCAGGTGCTGGTCAAGCTCGGCGCCGACCTGCCGCGCGTGCGCCAGCAGGTCATCCAGCTGCTGTCCGGCTTCCAGGGCGGCGACTCCGACGGCGCCGGCGGCGGCCCGGAGCAGCGTCCCGTGGGCGCCACCTCCGGCCAGCGCGTCGCCGACGGCAACCACCAGGCCGGTTCGCTGGTGCTCGACCAGTTCGGCCGCAACCTCACCGTCGCCGCCCGCGAAGGCAAGCTCGACCCGGTCGTCGGCCGAGAGAAGGAAATCGAGCGCATCATGCAGGTGCTCTCGCGCCGCACGAAAAACAACCCGGTGCTCATCGGCGAGCCCGGCGTCGGCAAGACCGCCGTCGTCGAGGGCCTGGCCCTGGACATCGTCAACGGCCGCGTGCCCGAGACCCTCAAGGACAAGCAGCTCTACTCCCTCGACCTGGGTTCCCTCGTCGCCGGTTCCCGCTACCGCGGCGACTTCGAGGAGCGCCTGAAGAAGGTGCTCAAGGAGATCAACCAGCGCGGCGACATCATCCTGTTCATCGACGAGATCCACACCCTCGTCGGCGCGGGTGCCGCCGAGGGCGCGATCGACGCCGCGTCGATCCTGAAGCCGAAGCTGGCCCGCGGCGAGCTGCAGACCATCGGCGCCACCACGCTCGACGAGTACCGCAAGCACATCGAAAAGGACGCCGCCCTGGAGCGCCGCTTCCAGCCGGTCAACGTGCCGGAGCCGAGCGTCGACCTGACCATCGAGATCCTCAAGGGCCTGCGCGACAAGTACGAGCAGCACCACCGCGTGTCCATCACCGACCAGGCGCTCGTCGCCGCGGCGACCCTGTCGGACCGCTACATCAACGACCGCTTCCTGCCGGACAAGGCCGTCGACCTCATCGACGAGGCCGGCGCCCGCATGCGCATCAAGCGCATGACCGCCCCGGCGGACCTGCAGGAGATCGACGGCCGGATCGCGGACGTGCGCCGCGAGAAGGAAGCCGCCATCGACGCCCAGGACTTCGAGAAGGCCGCCGGCCTGCGCGACACCGAACGCAAGCTGGGGGAGGAGCGCCGCGAGAAGGAGAAGAAGTGGCGCTCCGGCGAGTCCGACACCATCACCGAGGTCGGCGAGGAGCAGATCGCGGAGGTGCTGGCCAACTGGACCGGCATCCCGGTGTTCAAGCTCACCGAGGAGGAGTCCTCGCGCCTGCTGCGCATGGAGGAGGAGCTGCACAAGCGGATCATCGGCCAGGACGAGGCCGTGCAGGCCGTGTCCCGCGCCATCCGCCGCACCCGCGCCGGCCTGAAGGACCCGAAGCGCCCGTCCGGTTCGTTCATCTTCGCCGGCCCGTCCGGCGTCGGTAAGACGGAGCTGTCGAAGGCGCTGGCGGAGTTCCTGTTCGGCGACGAGGATTCGCTCATCCAGATCGACATGGGCGAGTTCCACGACCGCTTCACCGCCTCCCGCCTGTTCGGCGCCCCTCCGGGCTACGTCGGCTACGAGGAGGGCGGCCAGCTCACCGAGAAGGTCCGCCGCAAGCCGTTCTCCGTCGTGCTGTTCGACGAGATCGAGAAGGCCCACAAGGAGATCTACAACACCCTCCTGCAGGTCCTCGAGGACGGTCGCCTCACCGACGCGCAGGGTCGCGTCGTCGACTTCAAGAACACGGTGCTCATCTTCACCTCGAACCTGGGCACGCAGGACATCTCGAAGGCCGTCGGCATGGGCTTCTCCGGCGTCGGCGAGCAGGACGCCGACGGCCAGTACGAGCGCATGAAGGGCAAGGTCCACGACGAGCTGAAGAAGCACTTCCGTCCGGAGTTCCTCAACCGCATCGACGAGATCGTGGTGTTCAAGCAGCTGTCCCGCGAGGAGATCGTGGAGATGGTCGACCTGATGCTGGCCCGCGTGTCGGAGCAGCTGAAGGAAAAGCGCATCACCATGGAGGTCACCGACAAGGCGAAGAACCTGCTGGCCAAGCGCGGCTTCGACCCGGTGCTGGGCGCCCGCCCGCTGCGCCGCACGATTCAGCGCGAGATCGAGGACCAGCTGTCCGAGAAGATCCTGTACGGCCAGATCGGCATGGGCGAGACCGTCCGCGTCGACGTCGACGGCTGGGACGGCGAGTCCGAGGGCACCGACGCCACGTTCACCTTCACCACCACCTCGACCGACGGCGCCGACGTGCCCGACGAGCTCGACGGCCTGGAGGCCATGGGCAACGCCGAGGGCACCATCGACTCCGGCGCCGGCGACGTCATCGACGCCGCCGAAGCCGCGATCGAGGAGGCGACGCTGGAGGAGAAGTACGGCGAGTCCGGCTCCGAGAGTGCCGAGGGCGCCGAGGGCGACGCCGGGAAGGACGCCTGACATGGGGATCTACTTCCGCAAGCGCACCAAGGTCGGCAAGGATTCCTGGCTCAATTGGTCGAAGTCCGGGGTTTCGGGTTCGAAGCGCGTCGGGCCGGTGACCGTCAACAGCCGCGGCGGATTCTCCGTCCGCCTGGGCAAGGGCCTGAATTTCCGGGGCCGCTGGAAGTAATAGGTGCTTGACGACGACCACCTGGTCGTCGCAAAGTCCCCGGGAACCTGAAGGCGCGGCGCACGTCAATCGACGCGCGCCGCGCTTTCGCGTGCCGGCCGCCCGTTAGTCGGAAGTGGCCAGCCTGCCGGAGGAGCAGGAGAGGTAGGTGCCATTCGCGGAGATGGCGTCGAAGTTCTCGATCACGCTGCCCCTGATCTTCGCGGACGGGCAGCTGTCGCCGGCCTTCCAGTTGTTCCGGGAGTCGTTGAGCACGTAACCCAGCTTGCGGAAGTTATGCCGATTCGAGTTGCCCTTCGAGTGGGAGAAGGAGCGCACCCAGTTCTTGTCGGACTCGCGCAGATCCTTGCTCAGCACGATGTCGACGGTGCTGTTCGCCTTCCTGGCGCGGTAGTCGAAGCAGAACGCCATGCGGCCAGTGCCGGTGGTGGTCATGCCCCAGTCGCCGTTCCGGCAGGTGTCGCTGTCCACGGTGGCCACGCGCTTCGCCTCGGCGGCGGGCGCGGTGTCGGCGACGGCCGGGGCGAAGACCAGGCCCGTGGCGGCGGCCGCGGCCAGTCCGCAGGACGCGATGGCGCGGAGGAAAGTACGGCGGGTGATGTGGGTGGTGGCGCGGCCGGTGGTGTGGTCGGAGGTGCGGGTGGTCGAGTTCATGATGGCTCCCATCGGGTCGGTGTTGCTGTGGTGTTCGGGATCGTCGTGATCGTGGTTCCGGTGGTCGGGGTTTCGCCCGTCCTTCACCAATGAAGCTATGACCCGCCCGCCGCACAGTCACCGGGAAAGATCCCCCGCGTCTTCCCGCCGTTCCCGTGGCGGGGGGAGGGACGCGGCGGTCGGGTGGCATGGGGTGGGCCGGAAGCCGGAAAGCCTGGCCGATCGACGGTTGCTGCGGCACGATGGGTGACATGGCAACAATCGTCGTTCTCGAACCCCGCGACGTCCCCCTCGGCGGCTACCGCGCCATCACCGTGCGCCGCACCCTGCCGCACATCGAGCGCACCAGCGTCGACCCCTTCATCTTCGCCGACCACTTCGGCCCCACCGAACCCGCAATGGACGTCGCCCCGCACCCGCACACCCACCTGGCCACCTGCACGTGGCTGTTCTCCGGCCGGGTGCGCCACGACGATTCCGCCGGCCACCACCTCGACGTCGTCCCCGGCGACACCGTCCTCATGGTCGCCGGAAACGGCATCGCCCACTCCGAGTACTCCTGGCCCGACGGCCCCGACCTCCACGGCGTGCAGCTGTGGCTCGGCTACCCCACCGACGAACGCCACGCCGACCGCGGCCTGCACCACTTCACCACCCGCGCCATCACCCACGGCGGCGTCACCGCCCGCGTCTTCCTCGGCGGGCTCAGCGGTGAGGTCGGCGGTGAGATCGGGGGAGTGGAGGCCGACTTCGGCTCCTCGCCGATCCCCGCCCCGCGCCGCGCCCTCGCAGCCGAGCTCCGCATGGAACCCGGCGCCGCCCTCACCCTGCCGCTCGGCCGCGAGGTGGCCATCCTCGTCGACTCCGGCTCGGCTGAACTGGAGGACGGTGCTGGATCCAGCGCCATCGCCGGCCCCGCCGCCCTGGCCCACTCCCGCGGCGTCGTCTCCGAGGCGACCATCACCGCCGGCGACGACGGCGCCGTCCTGATCCTCCTGGCCGGCGACCCCTACGGCGAAGACTTGCTGATGTTCTGGAACTTCGTCGGCGAAGACGAATCCGCCGTCCGCTCCGCCCGCGAGGACTGGGAAAACGCAGAGACCCGCGCCTCCCGCTTCGGCGTCGTCGAAGGCTACCCCGGCTTCGACGGCGAACCCACCCGCGCCCAAATCGACCGGATCCCGGCGCCGCCGATGCCGTCGGTGAAACTCCGCCCGCGCCGCAACAAATAGCCCCTCAGCACGTCCCCTCCGCCCCCGGGGTATCCGGGCCGCCCATCACGGAGACCAACCACCCGAACGCCTCATCCACCGTCAGCTGCCACGCCAGCCCATGCGACGCCTCGCCGAGATCCTCGTCGACCTCCACGTACGTCACGTTCGCGCCGGCTTCGCACCAATCCCGCACCAGCCGCCGCGCACCCTCGACGGGAATCACGTCATCCTGCACGTTGTGCGTCACGAACACCGGCATCTCCGGCGCGACCGTACCCAACCTCTGCTTGTCGACGGCCGCCCTCAACCCCGGCCCGGCCCCCGAACCCAGGTGCCGCGCAAAAGACTTCCCGTCGCGCGTGAAATCCGAGGAATCGCGGTGCCCCCACAACGCCAACGTCGCGCCGACGCACTGGGCGGCGGTGTCGTCGAGGAACCTGCGGCCCTCCTCACCGAGCATCGCCGTGACCTCCTCGCCGACCCCCGGATACGCCGTGACCAGCCCGTTGAGGGCGTACCCCATCGCCCCCGACAACGCCGACCCGTCGATCTCCTCCGCCGTCGACGGCACATCCGCCGGCACCCCGCCCGCATACACCGCCCGAATGTTCAGCTCCGGGGCATGCTCCGCCGCCAACTCCGCCGCCGCAGCCGTCGCCGCACCGCCCTGCGAAAACCCGAACAGCGCGATCGGCGTCGCCTCCTTCGCCTCCTCCGACTCCCGCGGCAACAACGACTCCGCCGCCCGCGCCACATCGAGCACCGCATGCCCCTGCGCCTCGCGCACCAGATACGTGTGTCCGCCCGGAGTGCCCAACCCCTCGTAATCCGTGATGGCCACCGCCCACCCCAAATCCAGGAAATGCGTCGACGGCGGCGGGGGAGCGGTGCCGAACTGCATGGTCAACGACGGCGCACAATTATCCGCCGACCCCTGCGTCCCCGGGGCGATGACCAACAACGGCCGCGGCCCATCACCCGTCCACTTCGCCGTCGGCTCCAACACCGAACCACTGACCACGTTCGACGCCCCATGCGCATCCGTCGACGCGTACACGATCCTCCGCGCCGCAGCCACGCTCGGCGACTCCACCGACAACGGCATCTCCGTGACCACCGTGCCCGGCTCCCGCACCACCGGCGGCGGCTTCGCCCGCCCCGCATCGGCGCCCTCGAACCCGCCACCCGAACACGCCGACACCCCGAAACACACCACCACCACCAGCAACGCCGCGACCAGGCGGCGCCGCATCGGGCCACCCGCCACCATCGAAGCGCTCATGACGCCAGCCTATCCTCCCGCCCGGACCACCCGACCATGCCGTTCGAACACCGCCGTCCGCCGCGCCCTACCGAGGCAACCGAAACCGCCCATCTGCCTCCTGCACCGCCAAACCATCATCGAGCAGCGAAAACAACGCCCGCGACCGCTGCGCCGCATCCGGCCACACCGCATCGAGCACCGCCCGCTCCACCGGCGACTCCGACCCCCGCAACACATCCAACAACTTCCCCCGCACCTGCCGATCCGTGCCCTCGAACTTCTGCACCCGCCGCTTCGCCGCCGCCAACTCCTCCTCCGACGGCCCCGGCGACCCCGCCGCCACCCACGCACACGACCCCCGCACCGGACACTCACCGCACGCCGGCGACGTCCGGCACACCGTCGCCCCCAACTCCATCCACGCCACCGACAACTCCGCCGCCGCCGACGGATCGTCGTAAAGCAACCCCTCCACCACATCCAAATCCGCCCGCCTATGCGGACCCGGCAAAAACACCCCCTGCCGATGCCGCCGCAACACCCGCCGCACATTCACATCCACCACCGGCGTCCGCGCCCCGAACGCAAACGCCGCCACCGCCCGCGCCGTGTAATCCCCGATCCCCGGCAACGCCAACAACGCCCCCACATCCGACGGCACCCGACCCCCATGTTCCGCGACGATCACCGCCGCACACTCCCGCAACCGCAACGCCCGCCGCGGATACCCCAACTTCCCCCACTCCCGCAGCACCAGATCCGCCGGCGCCGCCGCCAACTCCTCCGGCCCCGGCCACAACCCCATCCACCGCCGCCACACCGGCGCCACCCGCGCCACCGGCGTCTGCTGACTCATCACCTCGCTGACCAAAACCCCCCACGCCGACGTACCCGGCTCCCGCCACGGCAAATCCCGGGCATTGACCCGAAACCAATCCACGAGGCCACCCCGCCAATCCCCGCTTGCCGACGAACCCCCGGAATGCGTTGATTTCAAAAGACGATTCACTCCATTCTGCGAACTACGAGCACAATGGATGGTATGCCACGCACCCCTGAAACAGTCTGGAAGCAACTGCTCGAGGGAAACCGCCGGTTCATGGCGGGCCACTCCGCCCACCCGAACCA
Organism: Corynebacterium sp. HMSC11E11; assembly: GCF_001807025.1. NCBI lineage: Bacteria > Bacillati > Actinomycetota > Actinomycetes > Mycobacteriales > Corynebacteriaceae > Corynebacterium > Corynebacterium sp. HMSC11E11. Next base: position 27,361 of record NZ_KV787135.1, read on the forward strand.
GGACCCCTCCCGCCGCGAGAAGCTGACCGCCGGCCAAAACCCCGCCGTCGTCGTGCTGTCCTGCTCCGACTCCCGCGTCCCCGTCGAAATCATCTTCGACCAAGGCCTCGGCGACGTCTTCGTCATCCGCACCGCCGGCCACATCACCGACCTGTCCGTACTGGCGTCCCTCGAATTCGCCGTCGACTCCCTCGGCGTCAACCTCGTCGTCGTCCTCGGCCACGAATCCTGCGGCGCCGTCAAAGCCGCCCACGCCGCCCTCGACGGCGGCGACCTGCCCGGCGGATTCCAACGCGTCCTCGTCGAAAAGGTCACCCCCTCCCTCCTCGCCGCCCGCAAGGACGGCCAAAACACCTCCGACGAACTCGAACGCCGCCACGTCCGCGAAATCGTCAACCACATCATCGACCGATCGCCCGAAATCAAAACCCGCCTCGCCGAAGGCACCGTCGGCGTCGTCGGCATGCGCTACCACCTCGGCGACGGACGCGCCGAAGTCGTCGTGACCAAGGGAGTCAGCGAAGACCCGCTAATCTGATTGCCGTGACCAACCGACCGCTGCCCCCCGAGATCTACCGGCGCCGGCGAATCGCCGCGCTGGTTCTGCTGCTCGCCCTGATCCTCGTGATCGCGGGCATCATCAGATGGGTGGCCGGCGGCTCGGACCAGGACACCGACCAAGCGGCCGACACCAGCGAACCGGTCACCGTCACCCGCGACGACGGCGTCGAAAACACCTCCGCCCCCGGCAAACACTCCTCCGAGCCGTACACCACCACCGACACGGCCGAAACCTCCGAAGCCGCGACGAAGGACACCTGCGAACTCGGCGACCTCATCCTCACCGTCACCGCCGACAGCCCCAACTACGGCGCCACCAACCCCCGCTTCGCCCTGACCCTGGCCAACCCCACCGGCGGCGACTGCGAAATCGACCTCGACGAAGACACCCTCCGCTTCGAGGTCTACGACATGGTCACCTACGAACGCATCTGGTCCGACCTCGACTGCCACGACTCCGAAGGCAGCGGCACCGAAACCATCGAAGCCGGCGAAGAAGCCGTCTACGACGTCAACTGGTCCCGCAAGAGCTCCGCGCCCGGCAAGTGCACCGAAACCGACCGACAGGAAGTCGGCTCCGGCAGCTACCTCGTCTACGGTCTCGTAGGCGACCGCAACTCCGACCCCTACACGTTCAACATCCGCTGACCCGCCGCCCGGCTACGTCAACCGGTCCAACCCCTGCCGCACGTGCCGCGCCCACAACGGGCCCACGCCCTCCAACGCGGCCAAATCCTCGGTCTGCGCCCGCAACAACGACGGCAACGTCACGAACCGCGCCACCAGCTTGTCCATCAGCGAATACTGCATCCGGGGCACCCGCGCCAGCGCACGATAACCACGCGGATCGACGCGCTCGTCCAACGACTCCGCGTCCGTCGGGAATCCCAACACCTGCGCCACCGCCCTCGGCCCCAGCAAATCCGGATCCGGCAACTCCGCCAGACCCGCCAACGCGGCGTCCACGTCGGCCTCGTCGGGAAGCCCCGAAGCCGTGACCAGGTAATCGTGCAGCAACAACCGCGCATCGGGGGCCGTGTCGGCGACGAGCTCCCGCAACTGCACGTCCAGCTGATGCCCATCCGACCCCAACGCCACCACGTCCCGCGACACCGACTGCGCCGCCCGCCGCAGCAACTCCGACAACCGCAGCACCCCCACGACCTCCGACGCCGACGCGAACCCCGCCATCTCCGCCTCGAACAGCTCCTCCGACTCCGCGTCCAGCCGCGCCCGGTACCTCTCGACGGTACCCAGCGCCTGATTCGCCCGCGACAGAATCTCCGCCGAATCCTTCAACACATGCCGCACCCCATCGGCATACACCGTGATGATGTTCATCGACTGCGACACCGCAATCACCGGCACCCCCGTCTGCAACGCCGTACGCTCCGCCGACCGATGCCGCGTCCCCGACTCATCCGTCGGCAGCGACGGATCCGGCACCAACTGCACATTCGCCCGCCGAATGCGAGTGCCATCCGTCGACAGCACAACCGCGCCATCCATCTTGCACAGCTCCCGCAACCGCGTCGGCGCGAACGCCACGTCTATCTCGAACCCGCCGTCGCACAGCGCCTCGACGTCGTCGTCGAAACCGAGCACGATCAACGCGCCCGTCCGCCCCCGGCGGATCCTCTCCAGCCCATCGCGGATACCGGACCCCGGGGCGAGGGTTTTCAGCAGGTCATGGCTAAGTTCGGACACCACGCCAGCTTACCGCCACCTAATCCAGGGCCGCGTCGATCGCCTCCGCGATGGTTCCCACCCGCACCAGCCACAGCCCCCGGGGAGCCAGCGACGAATCCGTCTCCGCCGGCACCACCGCGCGAGTGAAGCCCATCCGCGCCGCCTCCTTCAGCCGCCGCCCGATGTCGGGGACACGGCGAACCTCCCCGGCCAGCCCCAACTCGCCGATGACCACCATGTTCTCCCGCACCGGCCGCTGCCGCACCGCCGACGCCAACGCCACCCCGACCGCCAGGTCCGACGCCGGCTCCATCAACGTCATGCCGCCAACCGTTGCCACGTACAGCTCCCGAGACGCCAACCCCCGCATGTCCGGGCCGTGCTGCGCGACGATCGCCGCGACCATCGGCACCCTCCGCTGATCCAGGCCGGACACGTTGCGACGGTTGCCCTTCGCCTCCTCGCCCGACACCACCAAGCCCTGCACTTCCGCCAACATCGGCCGACGGCCCTCCATCGCCACCGTCACCGCCGTACCCGGGGTGGGGGAGCGGTGATGCAGAAACAGGCCCGACGGATCCTCGACCTCCCGGATGCCGTCGGCCGTCTGCTCGAAACACCCCACCTCGTCGGTGGCGCCGAACCGATTCTTCAGGCCCCGCAAAAACCGCAGCCCCGAATGCCGGTCGCCCTCGAAGTTCAGCACCACGTCGACCAGGTGCTCCATCGTTCTCGGACCCGCGACCGTCCCGTCCTTGGTCACGTGCCCCACCAGCAGCACCGCGATGCCCGACTCCTTCGCCAGCGCCGTCAACGCCGCCGTCACCGCCCGCGCCTGCGCCACGCCGCCCCGAGTGCTCTCGACCCCGGCGGCCTGCATCGTCTGCACCGAATCGACCACCAGCAGCCCCGGCTTCACCGCCAGCGCCTGCTCGATGACCTCCCCGACGTCGGACTCTGCGGCGAGATACAAATCGTCGTGAAGCGCCCCCGTCCGCTCCGCGCGAAGCCGAACCTGCCCCACCGACTCCTCGCCCGTCACGTACAGCGCCGGACCCAGCTCACCCGACGCGCACCGGTACGACACCTCCAGCAGCAGCGTCGACTTGCCCACCCCCGGCTCGCCCGCCAGCAACACCACCGACCCGGGCACCACGCCGCGGCCCAGCACCCGGTCCAACTCGCCGATGCCCGTGGGCACGGCCTTCGCCAACCCCGGATCGACCCCCGTGATCGGCGTCGCCGCGACCGCCGGCGGCCCGGACGCGGAAGAGACCGCGGACCCGGCCGAACGCAATCGTCCGGCCGGTTCCGCGGCCTCGGTCAAAGAACCCCACTCCCCGCACGAAGGGCACTGGCCCACCCACTTGGACGCCCGCCAGCCACAGGCGGAGCAGCGGTAGGACGGCCCCTTCGCCACGGAGCCTACTGCTGGTTGATCTGGCCGACGGCCTGCTCGGCCGCCGGGCTGTCAGCGTCGGCGTCGGTGACAGCGCCGTTGGCCGGCTTCGAGGCCTCGGCAGCTTCGGCGCCCTCGGCCAGGCCGTCGGCGCCGCGGTCGACCGCGCCGGCCTCCGGGACGTAGGCGGAGATGGTCACGAACATCTCGATCGTCTCGGTGCCCTCCGGGCCGTCGAACGTGAAGGTCACGTTGCGGTTCTCGCCGGCGGCGGTGGCCTTGTCGCCCACCAGCGTCTCGGCGTCCAGCGAGGTGGCGACGTACGTGATGCACGCCGCGTTGTGCTCGGCGACCTCGGAGTACTGCTCGACGGCGCCGGCGTAGTCGGCGACCAGCTGGCAGTCGCGCGGGATGGCCAGGTCACCGTCGGCGGCGGACTCGTAGTTCTTGGTGGAGGTGACCGTGGTCAGGTCGACCTTGCCCGCGCCCTCGACCTCGACGGATCGGAGGGTGTAGGCGGCGTCGTTCGAGCGCTCCTGGTTGGTGGCGGAGAACTTCAGCGCCGCGTCACCCGTGTCCGGGTCGACGACGATGTGCGCGTCGCGGATGGCGATGCCGCCCGGGATGGCCTCCTGGACGTTCTGCGCGCCGTCGACGGCGGCGACCTGGTTGGCGGTCTGGGAAATCTGGCCGGCGCCGCAGGCGGCGAGCGCAACGGCGGAAGCGGCGGCGACGGTGGCGAGGGCACCGCGGCGGACAACCGACTTGAGGGTCATGAGTTCGTGTCCTCCATCATCTAGGGCAACTTGAGGATTGGGGTCTGAAAAACTGGGTTCTGCAGTTGAGAACCCACCTTAGTGTCCTCAAAGGCTCTTCTCATACTAGCGGTACTTTGCAGGGGGGTCATGATAGGGTGGAGGGCCGTTGAAAGGGGCGTGGACACCACATGGAATTCAGCGTCGGCGATACCGTCGTCTACCCGCATCACGGGGCCGCGAAGATCGAGCAGATCATCGAGCGCGAACTGAACGGGGAGCCCGTTCAGTATCTCGTCCTCCAGATTCTGCAGAGTGACCTGAACATTCAGGTTCCGGCCATGAACGCCGAACTGGTCGGCGTGCGCGATGTCGTGGGCGAGGAGGGGCTGCGCAAGGTTTTCTCCGTTCTCCGTGAGACCGACGTCGAGGAAGCCGGCAACTGGTCGCGTCGCTACAAGGCCAACCAGGAGCGCCTCGGTTCCGGCGACATCAACAAGGTTGCCGAGGTCGTCCGCGACCTGTGGCGCCGCGATCAGGACCGTGGCCTGTCCGCCGGTGAGAAGCGAATGCTGAGCAAGGCCCGCCAGGTGCTGGTCGGCGAGCTGTCCCTCGCCGAGGGCGTCGACGAGGAGAAGACCACCGAGCTGTTCGCCCGCATCGAGGCCACCATCGAGCGTCACCAGGCGCTGGCCGACGAGGCCGCCAACTCCGCCGAGCCCAAGGCTGCGGACGCGGTCGACCTCGACGCCGAGGCCTAGGCCCCGGTGGGAATGCGGGTCACCGCCCTCGTCGCCGCGGCCGGTCGCGGCACGCGGCTCGGGGAGCCCATCCCCAAGGCGTACGTCCAGCTGTGCGGCCGTTCCCTGGTGGAACGTTCCGTCGCGGCGATCGAGCGGTCGGAGGCCGTCGACGACATCGCCGTCATCGTCTCCGACGACATGATGGGGTATGCCCGTGAGCTTTTCCGCCGGGCCAAAGCCGCCGGCCGGATTCGCACCGACGTCGAGTTCATCGTCGGCGGTGGAGAGCGCATCGATTCCGTTTGGGAGGGCATGCGCACCATGCCCGATGACGGCGTCGTCCTGGTGCATGACGCCGCTCGCGCCCTGACTCCTCCGGGCATGATCGCCCGCGTCGTTCGATCCGTCCTCGGGGGCAGTGACGCGGTCATTCCCGTCCTTCCGGTCGCGGACACGATCAAGGAAGTCGCAGGCGATGTGGTCGTGGGCACTCCCGACCGTTCTTCCCTCCGTGCGGTGCAGACTCCGCAGGGGTTCCGCCTGCCCTTGTTGCGCCGTGCGTACGAGGATCACTTCAACCGTCCCGCCGATGAAGCCCGGCACGCCACCGATGACGCGTCCCTCGTGGAGCGTCTCGGGGTCCCGGTCCACGTCGTCCAGGGCGACCCGATGGCCTTCAAGGTGACCACCCCGCTCGACTTGGCGTTGGCGACGCAGATCGCCGAAGAGGCCGAGTCCACCGAGTTCGAGATTTCCGGAGAATGACATGACCGACGCACCCATCATCATTCCGCGCGTGGGCATCGCCACGGACGCGCACCAGGTTCAGGAGGGGAAGCCGTGCTGGATGGCCGGCCTCCTTTTCGAGGGGGAGAACGGGTGCGAGGGCCATTCCGACGGTGACGTCGTGGCCCACGTCATCGTCGATGCGTTGCTTTCCGCTTCCGGCCTCGGCGACCTCGGTAGTTTCGTGGGCGTCGGTCTGCCCGAGTACGACGACGTTTCCGGGGAGCAGCTGCTCAAGGAGTGTCGCCAGCTGCTCGAGGACAACGGTTTCGTCATCGGCAATGCCGCGGCCCAGATGATCGGCAACCGCCCGAAGATGGGGCCGCGCCGCGAGGAGGCCGAGAAGGTCCTGTCCGGTTACATCGGCGCCCCGGTCAGCGTGTCCGCCACGACGACCGACCACATGGGCTTCACCGGTCGCGGCGAAGGCGTCGCCGCCGTGGGTACCGCGGTCGTCTGGAAGAGGGCCGACGCGGAGTAGTTCCGCCCCGATCTGCGCCCTCATGCCGCGGCTCCGCTCCGGTTGTTAAAGCGAACTTGGCGCGTTCCGTCCGGGCCGACCGGTCGGGCCCATCCGGTTCGGCCTCGAGGGTGTTCCGTCCTGGGCGTCATGTGTCCGCGCCGCGGATCCGCCCGAGTGTCGTCGTTATCGGAATGATGTCGCCGGCATAGCAGGGTCAGGTTTTCCAGGTCCGTGCCTCCGCCCAGCAGCCAGGCGACGAGATGGTGTGCGTCGCAGGCATCAGGTGGCCGTCGGCAACCGGGGTGCTGGCAGGTGCCGTCGAGAAGTTGCAGAGCGATACGTTGTTCCAGCGTCGCGGACCGCTTCGTTCGCCCGAGTTCCAGCTGTGCATCTACGGTCGGTGCGTCCGGGTCCAATACTGCGGCGTACATCTCCTCTGACAGCCCAAGCCTCAGCAGGTCGATCAGTCCCAGCTCGATGCCGGAACCCGCCTTCACGGTGACGCGGGTGGGGTGCACCCCCGGCCGGTGTATCGGCGGTGATTGCTGGTTTTTCGGGGATGTTCCGGTTGCCGCCGCCAAGTCGTCGACGTTCAGTGCGGCGATGACCGTGCACATCGGCTTGCCCTTGACCCGCGGGTGGGCCTCGTGCGCCGTCCGCAGGGCCATGCCGATCGCGTCCGCATTGCGTTGGGCAGGCGTTCGCCCGTCGTCGTGGCTGCCCTTCTTCACGCCGTGTGCGAGCAGCCATGCTTCCAGCAGCGCCAGGGTCGCCGCGTCGAGGTATCCGTTGATCTTGGCTCCGCCGTCCCCATCTTGCTTGCCGACGCTCAGCCTGCGTTTCCGGTGCGCCGCATTCGGATCCCGCGGGAAGCATTTGTTGTGTTCCTTCACCAGTGCGCGGCACAGCGGGCCAGCTCCATGCGGGCCGTGGGCGGGGGAGCGGGCGATCACTTCGCCGGCGATATCCGCTGGGGTCCGTTCCACCCGGTCGTCCAGTGCGTCGAGTTCCTTCGCCATGTCGGAGATGCCTTTCATGGTCATGTTGCCGGCGCGGAGGGCGGCGTGGGCGGATGCGGTGATCTCCGGGTGTTCGCTGAGGAAAGCGGATGCCCGCACCCGCGTCGTTGCCTCGTGTCGCGTCAGTTTCAGCTCTTCGACGAGGAAGTCGTCGGGACGCGTCGTCCCCAGCACTCGCGACATCTGCTCGGCTGCCACCGTTGCCGTTATCCGCGCGTCGATGACCGCGAGCCCGCGTCGCGCAGTCTCGAACCTCTTGAGCGCGGGCATGAGCCGCATCAGAGTGGCTGCCGCCAGTTCGCTTGATTCGTACAGATAGGCGAGCACGGTCAGCGCTTCAGTGGCTGTCGTCAACAATGCGATGAACTCTTCGGTGGTGGCCTGTGCCCTGCCCGTCAGTCCGCTCCGGTCGTTGATTCGCCTGCTGATCTTGTCGTCCATGGCCGCCCGTCCCCCCTCGCTGTATGGCGCATGCCGGATTCTCTGGCTCCGATGTTAAGGGCAGTTGCGGTCGCTCGCAAGTGCGAATCGGAAATTAATCGAACGTTCATTCGGTGTTTGGCGGTCGCTTTTGGATGGGTGACAATTGGGGCGCAAGTGGCGAAAGGGGCGCATGATCGTCGTAAAGCGAATCTGTTCACGCGCACCGATAGCTGATGCCTGCGGGGTAAATGCTCCTTATCGAACGCCCCGCGAACCGCGGGTGAACAACTGTCGTCCCAGCAGCCGAGATCCCCGGTCATGCGCCGCGCAAGTGTTCGGGAGACTCCCGTGCGACCGCTACACTCAGGGGCGTGAACTTCCGAATCTTCGATACCGCCACCCGTGAGCTGCGAGATTTCGAGCCCATCCGCGAGGGGCACGCTTCCGTGTACCTGTGCGGAGCCACCCCGCAGGCGATGCCGCACATCGGCCACGTGCGTTCGGGCGTCGCGTTCGACATTCTTCGGCGCTGGCTCCTGGCGCAGGGGCTCGACGTCGCGTTCGTGCGCAATGTGACGGACATCGACGACAAGATCCTGACCAAGGCCGCCGAGCACGGTCGCCCCTGGTGGGAATGGGTTTCCACCTACGAGCGCGAGTTCACCTGGGCGTACGACCAGCTGGGCGTGCTGCCGCCGAGCGTCGAGCCGCGTGCGACCGGCCACGTGACGCAGATGGTCGAGTACATGCGACGGCTGATCGACAACGGTTACGCGTACGACGTCGACGGCAACGTGTACTTCGACGTTGATGCGTGGGCGTCTTCGGACGGCGGCGACTACGGAGCGCTGTCCGGCAACCGCGTCGATGAAATGGAGCAGGGTGAACCGGATTCCCCGGGCAAGCGGGGTCCGCACGACTTCGCGCTGTGGAAGTCCGCCAAACCGGGTGAGCCGTCGTGGCCGACTCCGTGGGGCGATGGCCGGCCGGGCTGGCACCTGGAGTGCTCGGCGATGGCGACCTACTACCTCGGCGGTGAGTTCGACATCCATTGCGGCGGGCTGGATCTGCAGTTCCCGCACCATGAGAACGAGATCGCCCAGTCGCACGCGGCCGGCGACGGTTTCGCGCGGTACTGGATGCACAACCACTGGGTGACGATGTCCGGCGAGAAGATGTCGAAGTCTCTCGGCAACGTGCTGTCCGTGCCGCACATCCTCGAGCTGGTGCGCCCCGTCGAGCTGCGGTACTACCTGGGCAGCGCCCACTACCGTTCGGTGCTGGAGTACTCGGAGGAGGCGCTGCAGGAGGCCGCCGCAGGCTACCGGCGCATCGAGGCGTTCCTCAATCGCGCCGCGGACAAGTTCGGTGAGGTCGAGATCGGCGAGCGCACCGAGGCTTTCGACGCCGCCATGAATGAGGACCTCGCCGTGCCGCGGGCCCTGGCCGAGCTGCACAATGCGGTCCGCGCGGGCAACCAGTTGCTTGCCGACGGTGATGACGTGGAGGCCAAGAAGACCGCGGGATCCGTGCGGGCCATGGCGTCCGTGCTGGGATTCGACCCGCTGTCGGAGAAGTGGGCCGCGTCAGGAGGCGATGACGACAAGGCGATGCACGCCCTGGGTGTTCTCGTCGGCCATGAACTGGAGGCGCGCAAGACCGCGCGGGCGGAGAAGGACTGGGCCGCCGCAGATGCCGTGCGGGACCGTCTCACCGAAGCCGGCATCACGGTCACCGACACCGCCGACGGGCCGAAGTGGTCGCTGGGGGACTGACGGGAAACGGCCGAGGGTAACGGGCATCACGCGAAACGACGGCCGCATGAAACGACGGCCACACGGAACGATGACGACAACCGGAACGAACGCGGCGAACGCGACGAAGGCGAGAGGCTGAACGATGGCGGGCAATTCCCAGCGACGGGGCGCGGTGCGCAAGTCGAACAAGAAGGACGCCGGGGGCTCCGGCGGGCAGAAGAGAGGCCTGCGCGGAAAGGGGCCGACCCCGAAGGCGGAGGACCGGGTCTACCACAAGGCCTACAAGCAGGCGCAGCAGAAGCGCCGCCGTGACCAAGGCCGCCACGAGAAGGTGTCGGACGGCACCGAGCTCGTGGTCGGACGCAACCCAGTCGTCGAGTGCCTGCACGCCAAGGTCCCGGGCAGCACCCTGTTCGTGGCGCTGGGCACGGACAACGATGAGCGGCTGCAGGAGGCCGTGCGCATCGCCAACGATCGGGCCATTCCGATTCGCGAGGTTCCGCGACATGAACTGGACCGGATGACCGGCAACTCGCTGCATCAGGGCATCGGCCTGCAGATCCCGCCGTACAAGTACATGGCGGTGGAGGATCTGCTGGAAAAGGTCGTCGACTCCGGCGAACCCGGCTTGATCGTGTGCCTGGACAACATCACCGACCCCCGCAACCTCGGTGCGGTGATTCGTTCGGCCGCCGCCTTCGGCGGGCATGGCGTGGTCATTCCCGAGCGGCGGTCCGCGGCGGTCACGGGCGTCACGTGGCGTACCTCCGCCGGTACGGCCGCTCGACTGCCGGTTGCGCGGGCGACGAACATGGTGCGTTCGCTGAAGCAGTTCCAGAAGGCGGGCTACCAGGTCGTCGGCCTCGATGCCGGTGGCGAGCACACCCTGGACACCTATGACGGCACGACCCCGACCGTGGTTGTGGTCGGCTCGGAGGGCAAGGGGCTGTCGCGTCTGGTCCGGGAGACCTGCGACACGATCATGTCGATCCCGATGGCGGGATGGGTCGAATCGCTCAACGCGTCGGTTGCGGCGGGCGTGACGCTGAGCGAGTTCGCGCGCCAGCGCCGGGCGGCCGCGTCGAAGTAGACCGCGGCGAAATAGGTCGAAGGAGGTCGAACCAGAGCGCAGGGACAATCGGACGGCCCCAGTGCGGGGTGGAGTGGGGGCACGACTCGGAGTGAAGGAAGGGGGGGATCAGGGAGCGGGATGGCGCCCTGCCCAATCGGGGTGGTCATCGAGGGAGCCACCGGTCGGCCCATCTGGGATGGCCGGGGCAGCCGAGCCAGTAGGGGCAGTCGGGGCCGTCGGGGGAGAGGCCCAACGGCCGGCGGAGACCTCGTCGCGGGTGGCGGAACGGCCCCGGTACCAACCGAGGAAGCGGCAGACCAGGTAGATGACGAACGAAATCGTGGTCACGAAAACGCTCACCGGCATGCCCGGCGCCAGCGACAGGATCACACCGCCGACGGCGGCGACCTCGGCGAAGATCACCGACAGCACCACCGCCTTCACGGGCGACGCGGTGACGTACGCGGCGGCGGCGCCCGGGGTGATCACCAGGGAGATGATCAACAGGGCGCCGACGATCTGCACGCCCTGCGCGGCGGTCAGGCCGATCAGCACGGCGAACAACACCGACATCGCCCGGACGTTGATGCCCGACGCCGCCGCCATCACGGGGTCCGCCGACGCGAAGAGCAGCGGCCGCCAGAACAGCGCCACCACGGTGATCACCAGCGCCGCCACGCCGGCCAACAACCACACCGACGCGCTGGACAGGCCGACGATCTGGCCGGTCAACAAGGCGAACGCGGTGGTCGTGCGCCCGGGATACAGGTGGATGAACAAAACGGACAAGCCCATGCCGAAACTCAAGACCACGCCGACGATCGCATCCTGGCTGCCGCGCATCCCCAACAAGGCCAAAACCACGGCGGCCAACACCGAACCGACGATCGCACCGCCGCCGACGCTGACCCCGGCCAGCAGCGCCGCCGACGCGCCCATCAGCGCCAGCTCCGACGTCCCGTGCACGGTGAAACTCATCTGGCGCATGACCACCAACGGAGTGATCACGCCGGACACCAGGCCCAGCAGCGCCGCGGCGATCAACGCCGACTGGACGAACCCGACGTTGAGCAACGTCTGGGTGTCCGCCACGAAGGTGTTGAGCCACCCCATCGCTCCGCCCATCAGACCACCACCAGCTTTCCGCCGACGGTCGCTACGGTGATTTCGGTGCGGTACAGCTCGGACAGGGTTTCGGACGTCATGACCTCCTCGACGGGCCCGACCCTGTGCCCGTGCGGCGTGATGTAGAGGACCCGGTCGCAGTAGCCCAGGATCGGGTTGATGCCGTGGGTGACGAAGACCACGGCGGTGTCGTGCAGGCGGCGGCGCCGGTCGAGCCGCTCCACGGCCGCTCGCTGGGCGGCGGGGTCGAGGCTGAGGAGGGGCTCGTCGCAAAGCAGCAACGCGGGATTGTTGACCATGGCCTGCGCCTGCCGGGCCAGCTGCTGTTGGCCGCCGGACAGGGTGCCGACGCGACGGTCGGCGATGCCCTCCGCACCGACTTCGGCCAGCGCCTCGTCGATGCGGGCGCGCGACGGGCTGCGGCGAAACACGCCATGGGCGGACGAGAGCCCCACGAGGTCGCGGACGCGCATGGGCAGGTCGGGGTCGAACATGCGCTGCTGCGGGATGTACCCGACGGTCGACGCCGTGCGGACGGTGCCGGCGGTGAGTTTGCGGGTGCCGAGGGCGGCGCCGATCAGGGTCGACTTACCCACGCCGTTCGGGCCGAGCACCGCGAGGAATTCCCCGGGCCGGACCTGCAGGTCGAGGTCGGACCACAGCGGTGCGACGGCCGCGCCGGCGAAGGTGAGCGGATGCACCTACTTCTTCTCCAGGGAGTCGAGGATGCGGTCGTACAGATCGAAGAAGTTTTCGTTGGAGTCCGGCGACTCGTAGACGTTGATGATGCGCAGGCCCTTCGACTGCGCGGCCTGCATCAGCCGCTCGGAGACGTGGTTGCGGGTCTGGGGCGAGTCGATGAGGAAGTCGAGGTCGCCGGATTCGATGAGCTCGAGCATTTCCGCGACGTCGGCGGCGGCGGGCTCGGATTCGCTGAGGGTCGCCGAGCGGTAGCCCTCGGGGGTGATGTCCTTGATCTTGGTGTCGGCGATGATGTCGTCGGCGAGGGGGTGGGTTTGGGCGGTTTTCGCGGAGGGCAGGTCGGCCTTGCGGTCCTCGATGTCCTCCATGCGCTTGACGACGTCCTCGTCGGATGCGTCGAGATCCCAATGGGCGTTGATTTCGTCGGCGAGAGTCGACGCGAGGGACGTCACGGCGTCGGTGTTGTACCAGATGTGCTCGTTGACCTCGTGGTCATGACCGTGGTCGTGGTCGTGAGCGTGGTCATGGTCGTGGCCGGCGTGGTCGTCGGCTTCGGCCTCGTCCTCGTCCTCGTGTGCGGCGTGGTCGTGGTCGTGGTCCCCGTGATCGTCCTCGCCGTGGCCGTGGCCGTCGAAGCCGTCGCCTTCGATGGCGGTGAGGATGATCGCGGAGGAGTTGGAGGAGGCGGCGTCGGTGAGCCAGGCGTCGTAGTGTCCGCCGCCGGCGAGCAGGACGTCGGCCTGTTCGACGAGCGCCATGTCGGCGGCGGTGGGCTGGTAGGAGTGCGGGTCGAGGTCGTTGGATTCGATGATCGGCTGGATCTCGACGCCGTCAGCGTCACCGACGACCGCGTCGGCGACGTCGGCCCAGACCTTGGTGGAGGTCACGATCTTCACGACGTCGTCGGAATCGCCGACGGCGTCGGTGGTGCCGTCGTCGGAGCAGGCGGTGAGGCCCATGGTCAGGCCCGCGGCGGCTGCGGCGGCGAGGGCGGAGCGGAGGAAGGGGTTCTTCATGGGGCGCATCCTAACGCGACAATGAAAACCATTGCCAACTGGGTTTGTGGTGGGGTCCGGCGATCCGGGGCTTCGAGTACATTCAAGTGCGTGCGCATCGAAGATTCCGTAGACCCGTCCGAGTCCGGTTCGGGCCGTTCGGGCCGTTCGGCGCCGGCGGTCCGAGGCGGGGCCCGGCGTGGGGGCCGTCGTTCCCGGGGCACGTTGGCGTCGATCGCGGCGGAGTTGGGGGTGTCGCGGACGACGGTGTCGAACGCGTACAACCGGCCGGATCAGTTGTCGCCGGAGCTGCGGGAGCGGATTCTGGCGCAGGCGGAGGCGCAGGGGTATCCGGGGCCGGATCCGATGGCGCGGAGTTTGCGGATGCGTCGGGTCGGTGCGGTGGGCGTGTTGTTCACGGAGCAGTTGTCTTTCGCGTTCGACGATCCGGCGTCGGTGGATTTTTTGGCGGGCCTGTCGGAGGAGTGCGGGCTCCGCGGGGATTCGTTGCTGGTCATTCCGGCGTCGTCGGCGGAGGGGGAGCCCGGGGATGTGCGTGACGACGGCTCGTCGCAAGGCCCTTCGCCGGTGGGGTCGGATCCGCGGTTGTTGATCCGCCAGGCGGTGGTGGATTCTTTCGTCGTGTATTCGGTGGCGGAGGATGATCCCTTCCTGCGGGCGGTGTTGGAGCGCGGGTTGCCGACGGTGATCTGCGATCAGCCGACGGGCGTGGCGGGGGTGCCGTTCGTGGGCATCGACGATCGTGAGGCGATCAAGCCGGCGGTGCGGCATTTGACGGAGTTGGGGCACCGTGAGGTGGGCGTGCTGTCGGTGCGGTTGTCGCGGCGGCGGAATGATGGTGCGGTCACGGCCGAGCGGTTGGCGGGGGCGCGTCATCACGTGCAGCGGTCGCGCGTGGAGGGGGCGTTGGAGGCGCTGGCGGAGGCGGGTGTCGACGCGGCGGACGTGCCGATCGTCGAGCGTCACCTCAACGACCCCGCCAACAACTACGACGCGGCCCGTGAGCTGCTCACCGCCCACCCGAATCTCACGGCGGTGGTGTGCACGACGGATACGCAGGCGCTCGGGGTGCTGCGGTATGCGCGGGACAACGGCATCCGGGTTCCGGAGGATCTGTCGGTCACGGGGTTCGACGGCATCGACATCGCCCGCCACATGGGCGTGACCACGATCATCCAGCCCAACCGGGACAAGGGCCGTGCCGCCGGCGCCGCGCTGGCGGGTGGGGAAACGAAGGTCATTTTGCCCACGGAGTTCCTGGCGGGCAGGACGACGGGCACGCCGCGAAACTAGGAGGCCGGGACACTAGGAGACCTGGGCTTCGCGGGCGTCGGCGAACCGGCGGAGGAATTCGGTCACGGCCGCGGTGTCGGGGAGGAACGCCTTCGCGGCGCTGGGGCCGTCGTCGGGGGAGCCGACCTTGATGCCCAGGTCGCCGTGGGTGAGGCAGCGCAGGGCGGTTTCGTCGGTGACGTCGTCGCCGATGAACAGCACGGCGTCGGCGCCGTATTCGGCGCGGGCGGCCTCGAGGTAGCTGCCCTTGGTCACGTCGAGGACGGCGAGCTCGAGGATGTCCTTGCCCTCCGTGACGTGGACGCCCTTGATGGGGCGGAAGAAGGACATGGCGTGGTCGAGGACGCGGCGCTTGCGCACGGCATCCTCCAGCAGCCGCACGTGGAGGACGCGGGCGGCGGGTTTGCGCTCCACCCACACCCGATCGTCGTCGGCGTCGGCGAGGACTTCGCGCAGCCGCAGGTCGACGGCCTCGAGCAGCGCGGACTCCGCCTCCGACAGGGCCAGTCCGTCCTGAGGTTCGGCGCCGTGGCTGCCGACGAGCCGGGCGACGTGTTCCATCCCGGACAGGTACCGCAGGTCGCGCAGCTGCCGCCCGGAGAGGATGACCACCTCGGTGCGGGGCAGCGCGGACAGGCGCGACACCAGCTCGAGGTTGCCTTCGCGGGGGCGCACGGCCATCGGGTCGTCGCCGAGATCCGCCAGGGTGCCGTCGAAGTCGAGCGCGACCAAAACGGTGTCGGCCGAAGCGACGGCGTCGATGGCGGACTGGGACGGTGACTTGTTGCTCACGTCGCCCAGCCTACGCAACGGTCCCGCCCCGGCGGCGCGGTTGGAGGCGGCCATGGGTAAAGTGCGGCCCATGACGCACACCGACCCCCGCCCCGCCCCCATGGAGACGTTCGACGAGATGTCCATCCGCAAGGCGTTCGGCGAATTCGCGACGGGCGTGACCATCGTCGCCTCCGACGACGGCGAACCGGTCGGTTTCGCCTGCCAGTCGTTTTCCTCGCTGAGCTTGAACCCGCCGCTGGTGCTGTTCACGGTGATGAAGACGTCGCGGTCGTGGCCCCGCATCGAGGCGACCGGTCGGTTTTCGGTCAACGTGCTCACCGAGGACCAGCGCGACGTGTCCGCCGCGTTCGGCCGCCGCGGCCCCGACAAGTTCGCCCACGGCGAGTGGATCCGCTCCGACCTGGGCAACCCGTTGCTGCGCGACTGCGCCACGTGGATCGACTGCACCATCGAGGCGGTCCACGAGGCCGGCGACCACTTCATCGTCGTCGGCGCCGTCGCCGAGATCGGGCATCGGTCGGATTCGCGGCCGCTGCTGTACCATCGCGGGTCGTACGCCAACGTCGTCGCCGCAGGCGAGGACGCCCCGGCCGGCGAGAGCTGGCGCCAGCGCCCCTCGGTGTAGCCCGGCTCCGCTATCCCCTCGACACCGCCGCCCACCCGGGCGCGGCCTCGCCGGCGGGGTAGTCGCCGACGGCGGTCATCCGCAGGTCGGGGTCGGGGGCGCCCACGACGAATTCGCCGGGCAGCTGCGCCCGCAGGCGTTCGTCGTAGGTCCGCGCCGCGGCGTCGCAGCCGGTCTCGCGCACGGTCTCCGGCTCGCCGACGTGGACGATGCCGCGGTCGCGCCAGGTCAGCGTGCCCTGGAACGAGCCGCACGCGCCGTCGCCGGTGTACGACTCGCGGCCGAACACGATCACCGGCGGCACGGTGCCCTCCGGCACCCCGCGGGGCAGCGTCGGGTCGTCGTAGACCTCGGTGACCTGCCAGCGCTTGCCGACGATCCGCTCGTCTCCGCCCACGCCGTCGTCGGCGGTTTCACCCGGGCCGTCTCCGGCGCCGCACGCCGCCAGACCCAGCGCGGTGGCCGTCGTCACGCAGAAAACGGCGATCGCGCGTCCGGCCCGCCTCATCGGCCGGCCTCCGAAGCTTCGTGGGCGCGGGTGAGTTCCTCGAGGAAGCTGCGGGCCCACAGGTCGACGTCGTGGTCGCGGACCTGGGCGTGCAGGCGCGCCATGCGGTCGCGGGCGTCGTCGGGGTGGTGCTCCAGGGAGTTGACCGCCGCCATGATCGCCCGCTTCACCGACTCCAGGTCATGCGGGTTGCACAGGTGCGCGCCGTCGAGCTCCGTGGCGGCGCCGGTGAACTCGGACAGCACCAGCGACCCGGTGCCGTCGGGGTGGCAGGCGACGTACTCCTTGGCCACCAGGTTCATGCCGTCGCGCAGCGCGGTGACCAGCATGACGTCGGCGGCCGCGTACAGGCCCAGCAGTTGGTCGAAGGGAACGGGCCGGTGGATGTAGTGGATCACCGGGCGGCCCAGCGACCCGAAGCGGCCGTTGATGCGCCCGACCGCGTGTTCCACGCGGGCCCGGGTGCGGCGGTAGTCGTCGACGCGTTCGCGTGACGGGGTGGCCACCTGCACCAGGACGCTTTCCGACGGATCCAGCGCACCCGATTCCAGCAGCGACTCGAATGCCTCGAGCCGCACGAGGATGCCCTTCGTGTAGTCCAGCCGGTCGACGCCGAGCAGCAGCGTGCGCGGATCGCCGGCCAGCGCGCGGACGCCGTCGCGGTCGGCGTCGGCGGCCTTGGCGATGACGTCGCCGGAATCGATGGAAATGGGGAACGACCCCACCCGCACCGTCCGGCCGTCCGGGGCGGTGATCGACCCGGTGGCCGTGCGCACCGACGATCGGCCGTGCACGGAGAGGGTGTCGGGCAGTCCCGTGTGGGAGCCGGCCTCGCCGGACACGCGGCGGCACAGGTCGAGGAAGTTGTCGGCGCACGTGTCCAGGTGGAACCCGATGACGTCGGCGCCGAGCAGCCCGCGGACGATTTCCTCGCGCCACGGCAGCTGGCGGAAGATCTCCGACGGCGGGAAGGGGATGTGCAGGAAGAAGCCGATGGTCAGGTCGGGGCGCAGTTGGCGGAGGATGCCCGGCACCAGCTGCAGCTGGTAGTCCTGCACCCACACGGTGGCGCCGTCCGCGGCGCGGCGCGACACGGCTTCGGCGTAGCGGAGGTTGACTTCGCGGTACGACTCCCACCAGTCGCCGTCGTAGGTCGGGGCGACGATGAGCGAGTGGTACAGCGGCCACAGGGTGGCGTTGGAGAAGCCCTCGTAGAACTTTTCGTGCTCGTCGGCGGTCAGTTCGACGGGGAAGAGGTGGAGTCCTTCGTCGGTGTCGATGGCCTCGGGCACGTCGGGGGCGTCGGGTGCGTCGGAGACGCTCCCGGCCCAGCCGACCCAGGCGCCGTTGTTGCGCAGCAGCACCGGGGTGAGTGCGGTGACCAGGCCGCCGGGGCTGGCTTCCCAGCGCACGCCGCCGGGGGCCGTCGGGTCGTCGACGGGGGCGACGGGCAGCCGGTTGGCCACGACGACGAAGTCCGAGCGTTCGCGGCCCATGGGGGTCACGCCTTCTTCGCGGTCTTCTTGGCGGTGGTCTTTTTGGCGGTGGTCTTTTTGGCGGTGGCCTTCTTGGCCGTCGTCTTCTTCGTGGTCTTCTTCGCTGTCGTCTTCTTGGTGGTCTTCTTGGCGGCCTTCTTCGTCGACTTGCGGGTGCGCTTGGCGGTCTTCGGGGCGGTGGCCTCGAGGTGCTCTTCGTGGACCTTCTTGTAGTTCAGGCCCTCGGGTTCGACGCCGAGCATGCACATGAGGGTGACGCAGTCGTGGAAGTCATCGGAGAACGTCGCGACGATTCGTCGCGCGCCCGCCGCCGTTTCGGCCTCGACCTGGTGCAGTGCCTCGTTCTGGGCGGTGCGGGTGTCGGTGACCTTGGGTGGCACGGATCCTCCTGGCTCGTGGCGGTCTGCGAATGGTTCGGGTGGGGTCGGGCTCGTCCCCCGGGGTCCGGTCGTCCGCCTCGCCGGTGGCCCCATTACAGGCCTTCCAGTGTACCAAGGTGGGCTTTCCGGGGTGAGCCGGGCGGTTTCTCGCCTGCGGCTCGCGTGGCTTCGTTGCTTTGCGAAGTCCGTCGGGTTCGCGTTCGGCGTGTTACCACTCGACGCCGTCGTCGCCGGGGGCGCGTCCGTAGCGGCGGCCGAATTTGGCGCGGGCGCTGCGGCTGAGGCGCGTGCGGGGGTCGGTGGGGTTGGCGGTGCCGTCGGCGGAGTCGGTGCCGGCGGCTTGGCGGCGGCGACGGCGCTGGACCTTCGGGCGTTTGACGTCGCCGTGGCGGATCAGGCTCGGCGGGCGGCGCATCTGGCGGGCCAGCCATTCGCCGAGGGCGATGCCGGCGGCCAGTGCCGTGGCAGTGGCCAGGGCGGCGGCGAGTGCGGTGAAGCCGTTGAGGGGTTGGCCGTTGAGCAGGGCGTGGAGGCCGCGGTAGATGGCCATGCCGGGCAGGAAGGGGGTGACGCCGGCGATGGCGGTGACCAGCGGGGGAATGGAGGAGCGGCGGGAGAGCAGGCCGCCGGCGAGGCCGACTGCGGTGGCGGCGGCGCCGGCTGCGGCGACGGGGTGGACGCCGACGGGCAGGAGCATCCAGTAGTAGAGCATCGAGCCCATCAGGGCGGTCGCGCCGGAGACTGCGAGCGCCTTTCCGCCCGCGTTGGAGGCCAGGGCGAAGGCGACGCTGGCTGCGGTTCCGGCCAGCACGCGGACGGTGGACTGGGTGAAGTTGGGGTCGGCGGCGGCGCCGATGGGCGGTAGGGGGATGCCGATGAAGGCGGTGACTTCGAAGCCGATGGCGATGCCGGCGATGATGCCTCCGGTGAGCAGCATCGTGTCGAAGAATCTCGCGGAGCCGGTGACGGGGGCGCCGGTGATGCCGTCCTGGAGGGATTGGACGAGCGTGAGGCCGGCGAGCATGACGATGATGCCGGAGGCGACGACGCGCGATGGTTGCATCTCGATGCCCGCCCACGTCGCCCCCGCGTAGGCGAGGGCGGCCATGAAGGTGGCGATGAATCCGCCGGTGGCGTTCTGGAAGAACGGTGGCAACGCCCGGACGTTGAGTTCGCCGATGGTGGCGACGATGATCGCCGTGACCACCGCCGCGATCGCCCCGACGAGGGCGCTGCCGCCGAGCAGGATCGACACTGCGGCGGCCATGGCGGCCCAGCCGAGGTAGATGATGCGCAGCCGGTACAGGGGAGGGGCGTTTTCGATGGCGTCGGCGCGTTCGATGGCGTCGTCGAGGGAGACCTGGCCGCCGCGGATGGCGCGGAGCAGCTTGTCGACGTTGCGCAGTCGGTGGAAGTCCACGGAGGGGGCGTCGACGACGCGCATGGCGGTCACCGGCGTTCGGCGGGCGCCGATGAGGTGGTAGACCGTCACGGACGTCAGGGTGATGTCGACCTGCACTCGGGTGAGGCCGTAGGCCGAGGTCACGGCTTTGATCTGCAGGACGGTGTCGGAGTTGCCGGAGCCGCAGGACAGCAGCAGCCCGCCGAGTTGGGCGGCGAGGTCGAGCACCGACGTGACCTGGTCGGGGTCGGTGTAGTCGATCGGGGCGAGGGGCAGGGGAGTGCGGGTCGACTGGACGAGGTCGACCGTCGACTGGGGTCCGAACAGGGCGTTGCGCACCTTGGTGCGGAACGCTCCGGCGAATCCGGGGATCGCCGCGGCGGTGGTCGCCTGCTGGTCCTCGGCCATGTTCCTCCGTCCCCGGGGATCCCGTGGTGGGGATCCCCGTGTCTCGTCGCGTCTTAGTGGCGGGGTGGTTCCGCGTCGCGGGGAGTCTACATGCGCATTCGCCCGTAGACACCCGCCCGGTCGGGGCGGTGACCGCGGCCCGCTGACGTGGGCGAAGTGCGGATGCGGGTGCGTCCCCGGGGCGATGGTGCGACCGGGTAGAATGCCGTTCCATGCCGGAGTGGCGCAATTGGCAGCGCGCCCGCCTTGTAAGCGGATGGTTGCGGGTTCAAGTCCCGTCTCCGGCCCCAAAGCATGCAGGCCGGGACGGTGATCGTCCCGGTCTGCATTCGTTTCGGTCTGCCACGGTGGGGCACCCCCGTCGAGAGGCGGGCGTCGTAAAGCAAAAAACGTGTGACCTGGGACACTTTTCACTCGTCGGTAATTGATGGTCCACCCCCGAAAACAGTTCAGTGAACGAAACCTTGCCGGTTAATGGGGATTCACCTAATACTGTTCGCCACGCACTGCCTGTGATCCGCGCCACGTTGGCGGGTCACCGTCCGGCAAGGCGTCCGGCCCCACCGCCTCACGCTCAAGGACCCGACATGAACGCTTCCGCATCCCCCGCCCCCGGCCTCGATCGCACCGCCCACTTCGGAGCCCCGCATCAGCCCCGCCACCCCAAGCGGGTGCAGGCGCCGCAGCAAAAGGACGACCGCCTGAGCACCCCGGGCCACACCCGCGACAGCGAGGCCTTCCGCGCCGCCCGCGACACCCTGCTGGCCACCCGCACCGACTACGACGGCGCCCGCGAAGCCTTCGAATGGCCTGAACTGCAGGACTTCAACTGGGCGCTCAACTGGTTCGACGTCATCGCCTACCAGAACCCCGAGCCGGCGCTGTGGATCGTCGAGCCCGACGGCTCCGAGGCGATCTACTCCTTCGACCTCATGCGCCGCCGCTCCAACCGCGTGGCCAACCACCTGCGCAGCCTCGGCATCGGTCGCGGCGACCGCATCATGCTCATGCTGGACAACCAGGTCGAGCTGTGGGAGACGCTGCTCGCCGCGATGAAGCTCGGCGCCGTCGTCAGCCCCGCGTCGATTCAGCTGCCCGCCGCCGAAACCCCGGAGCGTCTGGAACGCGCGCGGGTCAAGATGGCCGTCACCTCCCGCCGCTACCTGGACCGCTTCGCCGACGTTCCCGCGGACAGCGACGTCATCCTGCTGGCCGCCGACGAGGACGAGGAGCCGATGACCGGCGACGGCCGCATGCCCGCCATCCCGGTGCTCAACTTCCACGAGGCCTACATCGCCTCCGACGAATTCGAAGCCGACGGTCCGACCCGCCCCGATGATCTGCTGCTGCTGTACTTCACTTCCGGCACGACGTCGAAGCCGAAGTTGGTCGCGCACACCCACGCCAGCTACCCGGTGGGCACGCTGACCACCATGTACTGGCTCGGCGTGCAGCCCGGCGACGTGCACATGTCGATCTCGCAGCCGGGGTGGGCGAAGCATTCGTGGTCGCAGGTGTTCGCGCCGTGGTCGGCGGAGGCGTGCATCTTCATCTACAACACGGACCGCTTCGAGGCCGGCGCGTTGATGGGCCAGCTCGAGCGTTGCGGCGTGGACACGTTCTGCGCGCCGCCGACGGTGTGGCGCATGCTCATCCAGGCCGACATGACGGGCATGTCCCGCGTGCCCCGCGAGGCCCTCGGCGCCGGCGAGCCGCTGAATCCGGAGGTCATCGCCCGCGTGGAGCGGGACTGGGGCGTGACCATCCGCGACGGGTACGGGCAGACGGAGACGACGGCGCTGGTGTGCAACTCGCCGGGCCAGGCGGTGCGTCCGGGGTCGATGGGGCGGCCCTGTCCGGGCGTCGACATCGTGCTGGTCGACCCGGAGACCGGCGAGCTCGTCGATGACGGCGAGATTTGCGTGGTCATGGACGGCCATCCGCTATTCCTGACGCCGGGCTACCACGAGGACGCCGACAAGACGGGTGCGGTGATGTTCGGCGGGCACTATCACACGGGTGACCGGGGCATTCGCGACGAGGACGGCTACATCACCTTCGAGGGCCGCATCGACGACGTGTTCAAGGCGTCGGACTACCGGATTTCGCCGTTCGAGTTGGAGTCGGTGCTGTTGGAGCATCCGGCGGTGGCCGAGGCGGCGGTGATTCCGTCGCCGGATCCGCTGCGGTTGGCGGTGCCGAAGGGCGTGGTCCGCCTGGCCGCGGGCGCGGAGGAGAACCTGGAGACGGCGAAGTCGATCATGGCGCACACCGCCGAGCGTCTGGCCGGTTTCAAGCGCGTGCGTCGTCTGGAGTTCTCGGACGATCTGCCGAAGACGGCGTCGGGCAAGATCCGTCGCGTCGAGTTGCGCAACAGTGAGTTGGCGCGTCCGGAGGCGGAGACCGATCCGGAGGCTCCGGTGGAGCTGCGCCGCGAGCGGGAGTACTGGGAGAAGGATTAGCCGTTTTTGCTTGACGACGGCCGCCCTTCCCCGATCGCCGGAGGTGTTTCGTGCGCTCGGGGGAGGGCTTTCGTTGGTCACATCCGTCACTTGCGTTTCTTCCGTTATTGGTTTTGGCGTAAGCTGGAGCGTGCGCAAGTGGGGTGACGACCCCACCCCGCCGGCGCGAGAACCAGGGAGGACGCATGTCGGACAACGACTCTGACAACATCATCGCCAGGAAACCCGCGGTCATTTCGGCGGCCGACGGCGTTGACGGCGGGCGTCGTACGGCGCGGACCGTCGTGGGCGCGGTGTTGGGGGCCCTCGTGCTCGCCGGCGGCGGGTTCTTCGTCGGGGCCGCGGTGGGGCAGAACTCCGGCGGCGCCGACGACGCTTCGGAGGTCGCCTACGAGTCCACCTTCTTCGGCTCCTCGTCGTCCGGATCGTCGGCGCCGGGGTCCTCGGCGGGACGCGATGGCGGCGCGGCCGATGCCGACGGCGATTCCGGTGACGGCGGCGGTGCCGGTGACGCCGGTGCTGGTGGAGCCGATGCTCCTTCGCCGACCCCCGAGTCCGGCAAGGGCAGCAGTGGCCGCACCGGCTACGCCGTGCAGGGCGACGTTATCGAGATCGAGGGCGAGGACGTCCTGGTGTGCCTCACCGGCAATGGGTTCGGCCTCAGCCACGTGGGCGTGACCCTCGAGGCCGGTGCCGACGGTGACGCCACCGCAGCCGACTCCGAGCGCCTGTGCGCCGACGCGCTGCGGTTGACCGGCGCGCTGATCATGGCCGACGGCGACGGCGATCTGCTGGGCACCGCCCGCGACGTCAACGCCGCCGGCCACGCCTACCGGTGCCGTCCGGTCGCGGAGAAGGTGCTGCGCTGCACCGCCGAAGACGGGTCGATCGTCACCCTCTGGTCCGCGGGGCCGTAACTCGCCCGCACCCGATTCCCCGCGCCGGCTGCTCCGGGTGCTGCACATGTCGAAAGCACCTATGCTGGGGCGCGGACGGAAGGGGGCGACCGGGGGTCGTCGCACCGGCATCGCACCGGCATCGCACCGGCACCGTCTCCGCCGCCACCGCTGCGGCGACATGCGCCCGCACGGGGAATCCGAATATTCCGATCATGCGGAAGGCAGGGTGCGTAAAGATGTCGGAGATCTTGTACGTCAGCGGATCGAACATGGGGATGTCGCGCATCGCCGAGGGGCTCACGCGCCACGTCGCCCCCTCCGTGACGGTTTTTTCCGCGGGCATCGACGTCGACCCGGACGATCGCGGCGTGGACGAGGACGCGCGCCTGGCGTGCGCCGAGATCGGGGCCCGCTGCGACGGTGATCCGCTGCAGTTGACCGCGTCGTTGGCCGACCGCGCCGACGTCGTCGTCGTGCTCGGCGACATCGACGTTTCCGATCACGTCGCCCCGGACGTCGCCACGCAGCGTTGGGAGATCCGCGATCCCGCCGACGACGGCATTCGCGGCGTGGAGCGTTACCGCCGGCTGCGCGACGATCTGCGCGAGCGGATCATCGGCGTGCTCAAGGAGCTCGGCGACGATCCGACGGCCCACTGAGGCGTCGACACCGGCGTCCCGCCTTTCCTTCCGTCCGTCGGCCCGTGATTTCGGCCCCTTCGCCTCGGGTGACGGTCGCGTAGCCTACGCTGGGTACCCATGAAAATGGGACCATCTCTCCGTCGCGTGCTCGTCAACGCCGCGGGAACGAAGCTGACGCCCAACCGTCTGCGCCATCTGCTCAATGCGTGGCCGCCGCTGATCGCGATGGGCATCCGCATCACGCACATCGCGGATGACTGGTCGCGGGGTCATCTGGAGCTGCGCCTCAATCGCCTCAACGCGAACATGCATGGTGCGGCGTTCGGCGGCACGCTGTTTTCCATGACGGACGTGCTTTTCGGCACGCTGGTCATGCAGCGCCTGGGCGTCGACCGTTACGAGGCGTGGACGCGTACGGGTTCGTTCGAGTACATCCGACCGGGTCGTCGCGGCGCCTACCTGGACGTGGAGGCCAGTGATGAGCTGATCGAGCAGATCCTGGCGGAGACCGAGGGCGGCTTTTCGACGGTCGTCCCCTACACGTCCGTCATCCGGGACAAGGACGGCGGGATCGTCGGCATCGGGCAGCAGGACCTGTACGTGCGCCGGCGGGGCGTGGGCAAGCCGCCGCCGAATCCGGCGCAGATCGAGCACGTCGCGGGCGAGAACCTCATCGCCGCGGGCCGCACGCTGGCCCGTCTGGGGTTGCGGGGGGCGGAGCACCGCGAGCTGTTGACCGAGCATGAGCGCATGGCCCGTCGATGCGTGCGACCCGAGGCCCGCGCCGTCGCGTGGCTCGACGGGGTGCTCGAGTACGGTGCGGTGACGCTGGACGACTACCGGGCGGCGGGGCTGCCCGACGTCGTCATCGAGGCGTTGACGTCCGATAATCCGGGGTCCGCCGCGATGTCGCTGCGTGCCGAGGTCATCGACGCCCGGGAGTCGCTGGGCAAGTACTGACAGCCTTTCGTCCCACTGCGGGAATTCGCCGTCGAGAGTACGGTGGCGAACACCGATGAATGCCGGTCACCACCATTGGCCGGATCATGCGGTGCCGTGCAGTGGATACGAGCGAAAGGCGGATCGGCATGAGCGGAAACTACGCACGTCAACTGGTGGAGACCCTCGCGGCGCAGGGGGTGCGGCGCATTTACGGGTTGGTCGGCGACAGCCTCAACCCGGTCGTCGACGCGGTGCGCCGCAGCGACGACATCGAGTGGGTGCACGTCCACAACGAGGAGTCCGCCGCGTTCGCCGCGGGTGCGGAGTCGCTGATCACGGGTGGGTTGGCGGTGTGCGCCGCGTCGTGCGGCCCCGGCAACACGCACCTGATCCAGGGGCTTTACGACGCGCACCGCAACGGCGCCAAGGTGTTGGCGATCGCATCGCACATCCCGTCGCAGATGATCGGGTCCTCCTTCTTCCAGGAGACGCACCCGGAGCAGATCTTCGGCGAGTGCTCCGGCTACTGCGAGATGGTCAATTCGGCCGAGCAGGGCGCGAAGGTCCTGCACGGGGCGATCCAGTCGACGATGGCGGGAAATGGCGTGTCGGTGCTGGTCATGCCGGGTGATCTGGCGGCCGAGGACGCCGTCGACGTGCCCGCCCTGGGGTCGACGATCGTGCCGGCCGCAGGCGTCGTCAAGCCCGATCCCGCCCAGGTGGACGACCTGGCCCGGGCCATCAACGACGCCGACACGGTGACGTTCATGGTCGGCGCGGGTGCCGCCGGCGCACGCGACGACGTGCTCGCGCTGGCCCGCCGCCTCAACGCGCCCGTCGGGCATTCGCTCGGCGGCAAGGAGATCATCCAGCACGACAACCCCCACGACGTGGGCATGTCCGGTCTGCTGGGTTACGGCGGGTTGCAGAAGGCGATGGACGACGCCGACCTGTTCATCATGATCGGCACCGATTTCCCCTACACCGACTTCCTGCCGACGAAGAACGTCGCGCAGATCGACGCCAACGCCGCCAACCTCGGCCGCCGCACCACCGTCGCCCACCCCGTCCACGGCGACGTCGGGGAAACCGTCCGCGCCCTGCTGCCGTTGGTCGCCGAGAAAACCGACGACTCCTTCCTGGTGAAGATGCTCCGCCACCACGAACGCCAGCTCGAGCACGTCATCGAGGCGTACACCAGCGGCATCGAGGACAAGACCCCCATCCACCCCGAGTACGTCGCCCGCGTGCTCGACGAACTCGCCGACGACGACGCGGTGTTCACCGTCGACACCGGCATGTGCAACGTGTGGGCCGCCCGCTACATCACCCCCAATGGCCGCCGCCGGGTGCTCGGTTCGTGGCGCCACGGCACCATGGCCAACGCCCTGCCGCACGCCATCGGCGCCCAGGGCCCGGACCGCGACCGTCAGGTGATTTCCATGTCCGGCGACGGTGGCCTGACCATGCTGCTCGGTGAACTGCTCACCGTGCGCCGCAACGGCCTGCCGGTGAAGACCATCGTGTTCAACAACTCGTCGCTGGGCATGGTGAAGTTGGAGATGCTCGTCGAGGGCATGCCCGACTTCGGCACCGACCAGGACGACGTCGACTACGCGGCCGTCGCCTCCGCATTGGGCATGCGGTCGGTGCGCATCACCGACCCGACGCGCCTGCGCGAGCAGCTCGCCGACGCCCTGGCATTCGACGGGCCGGTGCTCGTCGACGTCGTCACCGACGCCGACGCCCTGTCGATTCCGCCGGAGATTTCGCTCGAGCAGGTCGCCGGGTTCACCAAGGCCTCCGTGCGCACCGTCCTCGACGGCGGCGTGGGCAAGATGGTCGAACTCGCGCGCACCAACCTGCGCAACATTCCCCGGCCTTAGAAGGGGAGGGGGCGAAAGGGGCGGGCGCCGACCTCAGCCCAGCAGCTCCGCGACCAGCCCGGCGACGCCGCGGTCGTGGGGCTGCAGGTGGTGGGCCACCCCGCGGCCGAGGCGGTCCTCCAGACGGATCGTCGTCGCGCCCGGGTATTCGTCGGGCGTGAGCGCGCAGTCGGGCGGCACGACGTGGTCGGCGTCGCTGACCAGGTCGAACCACCGGGGTAGCCGGGCGCCATCGCCAACGGTGCCGCCGGCGGCGCCGTCTGCGTTGAGGCGGTCGCGGACCGCCCGCGCGACCTCGGGGAGCCCCGACCCGGCGAGCAGCTGCCGTCGAAGGCGGACCTGATCGGCCAACGCGGGCCCGAATGTCGCCGAGATCGCCGACATCGGCACCCCACGGGGCATGCGCACCCCGCGGTGAGTCCCCGACATGCAGATGACGCGGCGGACGACGTCGTCGTCAAGCACATCCGCGACCACCAGACCCGCCAACAATCCGCCCTGCGAGTGCCCGACCAGGTCCACCCGGTCGGCACCCGTCAATTCGAGGGTGCGGCGGACGATGCGGGTGACCTCCGCACGATTGTCCGCCAGCGGCGCCGTGCCCCGATTGCCGTACGTCGGCGTCACCGCCACACGCCCCCGTGCGAGCAACAACTGCGCCAACGCCGCCCAATTGCCGCCGTTGGCCACCGTCCCGTGCAGGCAGACGACGGGTGGTGCGGTCGGCGGCTCGGCGAGCGGGGCGGCGGATGCGGCCGAGACGTCGAGCACGCCGTCGGGGATGAAACCCGTCGGCGGGAAGGCCAGCAGCAGCGGCTTCACCGGTCGGCCGCGTCGTCGGTGCCATCGGCGGCGGTGCCATCGGCGGCGTCGTCGGCGTCGTCGGCGTCGCCGTCATCCTCGCCACCGCCGTCGCGGGAATCGGAGCCGTCACCCCAGTTCCACGAAAACTTCGGGCCCGTGCCCTTCGATTCGGTCAGTTGTTGCAGGCCCGACCAGCCCGCGCGCTCGGCCCATTCGGCGAAGCCCGACCGTTCGGCCCATTCGGCGAAGCCCTCGCGGTACATCAGCGCCGACAGCAGGGACGCGAAGTTCGGCCCGCCGCCACCGTCGTTTGAGTCGTCGCCGCCGAACTCCTCGCGCATCGCATCGGCCCGCTCATCCGAGCTGGCCCCGGCGCCGCCGTCGCCGTCGTCGTCATTTCCATCGGCGACGAACGCGCCGCCCGTGAACGACTCGTTGACCAGCAGCAGCAGCTGTTCGCGCACCAGCGCCCGCACGCGGCGGTCGGTGGCCACGTGCTCGTGGAGCACCACCGCCTGGGGGAACCGGTCCTGCACCCAGATGTTGTCGACCGTTCCCTGCCCGCCGTCGTCGAGGAAGCACGACGACGGCGGGTTGATCAGCTGGTCCGTGCGGCTGGCGAGGCACGTGTATGTCACGCCCGGTGCGGTCACGTCCCGTTGCGCGATGTCCTCCAGCAGCGGCGATCCCGTCAGCTGTTCGAGGCCGGACTGTCCCCAGTAGCTCTGCACGAAGTTGTTGACCAGCGATTTCGTGCCCGGGATCTTCAGCAGCCCGGATGCGACGCCGCCGAGCGACGTGCCGTGGTTGGGTGCGGCCAGGCACACGACGTGCCGTGTGATCTGCGGGTGGTGGAACGACAGCAGCGTCGCCAGCAGTCCGCCCTGCGAATGGCCGACGATGATGGCGCGCCGCCCGCCCGTGGCGGCCAGCACCTGCCGGATGTACGCGGCGAGCTGGTCCATCGACTCCGTCAGCGGCCCGGTCGCCCGGTAGCCGTAGTCGGGGGCGAACACCGCCCAACCGTCTTTGCGCAGTTCTGCCCCGAGGTCCTCCCACACCCCCTTGGCGTGGCCGGTGCCGTGGAGCAGCACGATCGGCCACGGGCGTTGCGGCGACACGGTCGCCCGCCAATCATCCTCGAAAATCCCGCGCCGCGTGCGGTACGTGGCGTAGGGGACCTGCGGGTTCTGATCGGCCATTACGCCAGTTCCGTGGTTCCCAGCGCGTTGCGGAGCTTGTCTGCGGCCTCGTCCATTTTGGCGGGGTCGGGGTCGCGGTTGACGTTGGCCAGGTTGAAGCCGCTCATGTCGGAGGCCGGGAAGACGTGGATGTGCGCGTGCGGGACCTCGAAGCCGGCGATGAGGTAGCCGGCGCGCGGGGCGTCGAACGCCTCGACGACGGCCTGGCCGACCTTCTGCGCAACCTCGTTCATGTGGGCCCACAGGGCGGGGTCGGCGTCGGTCCACTTGTCGACTTCCTCGACGGGGATGACGAGGGTGTGGCCGTAGGCGACCGGCTCGATGGTCAGGAAGGCGACGACTTCGTCGTCCCGGTAGACGAAACGTCCGGGCAGTTCGCCGTTGATGATCTTCGTGAAGACGGTGCTCATGCCGCCCAGGGTAGCGGCGAACCCGGGGCGGGTGCAGGGCAATCGTGCCCGGTCGCGGGCGGCGGTGAACCACGTCCGTGTAATTCGTTCTGCGGGGGTATTTTTCGCGGCCCCATTCGCGGTGCTTCGTTGTGCGTGACGACGGCCCGTCTGCGTGGCTTTGCGGCCTTCTTTCCCGGTATGTGCGTGGTGGCCGGTGGGGCGTGTGTGAATTCGGGCGGTGCCGGACACCTAATTCGGGGGTGCCTCCGTGAATTGTTTTGCAGCAAAACTGCAGTATGAAGTCGCAGTGCGGGGTATTGACGTGCGGGAATCGCGCCGATCGGTTAGCGCGATGGGTGCTTGAGGTGGAATGCGTGCCGCCACCGTGACGGAACCGGAGTGGCGGGGGTAATCGACCCCGTCGATCGCATGCGCCGATCAGTCGGTGCGGACAAGATTGTCCGCGGGGTGAGCCAGTGGGGCGACCGAGGTAAGAGGGTCGCGGCGGGTGCGAGAAGCCCCGGCGGCATACGGCGGTGACCGGATGGGAACCGTCCACCGCACGTCGCCGCCGGGGCGTGACCCGGGGGTGGGGCACCCGCGCTTCGGGAGGGGAAAGCGCGACGGATTCCTCGATGGGCCATGCGCCGGGGGAGCGATGGTCGAAGACGGGGATCGGTCGCGGACACCGCCCGGTCGGCGTCCGGAGATGATGGGGGAATCTCGCCGGATGGCCGAAAACCGGGCCGCTCACCCGACGGGCGGCCGCCCGCGGCACCTGGGGGAGTGCCCGGGCGGCCGGTGGCGGCGGGGGAGCCCGAAATGTGGGCCGCGACCTGGTGCGTAGAATCACGGGCATGCGCATCCTCGTTATCGGTTCCGGTGCCCGCGAGCACGCCCTCCTTTACGCCATGAGCAAGGACCCGCAGGTCGGCGAGTCCGATCTGCACGTCGCGCCGGGCAATGCCGGCATGTCCCAGTTGGCCACGATGCATCCGGTGCAGGTCGACGACCCGGCCGCGTGCGCCGCGTTGGCGGATGAGATCGACCCGGATCTGGTGGTGATCGGCCCGGAGGTTCCGCTGGTGGCGGGCGTGGCCGATGCGCTGCGGGAGAAGGGATACCCGGTGTTCGGCCCGAACAAGGATGCCGCCCGCATCGAGGGGTCGAAGGCGTTCGCCAAGGACGTCATGGCCGCGGCGGGCGTGAAGACCGCCCATGCGGAGGCCATTCAGCCGGGCGCGTCCGACGCCGACATCGACGCCGCCATCGACCGTTTCGGCCCGACGTGGGTGGTCAAGGACGATGGTCTGGCCGCGGGCAAGGGCGTGGTGGTCACGCCGGATCGCGCCGCCGCGCGCGCCCACGCCGTCGACGTCCTCGCCGCGGGCAACCCGGTGCTGCTGGAGTCCTTCCTCGACGGCCCGGAGGTCAGCCTCTTCTGCCTGGTCGACGGTGAGACGGTGGTGCCGTTGCAGCCGGCGCAGGACCACAAGCGCGTCGGAAACAACGACGAGGGGCCGAACACCGGCGGCATGGGCGCCTACGCCCCGCTGGATTGGCTGCCGGACGACGGCGTGCAGCGCATCGTCGATGAGGTGTGCGTGCCGGTGGCCAAGGAGATGGTCGCCCGGGGTTGCCCGTTCCAGGGTCTGCTGTACGCGGGGCTGGCGTGGGGTGCGGACGGCCCGTCGGTGGTGGAGTTCAACTGCCGTTTCGGTGATCCGGAGACGCAGGCGGTGCTGGCGCTGCTCGAGTCGCCGTTGGCCCAGGTGCTGTACGCGGCGGCGACGGGCACGCTGGCGGAGCAGCCGGAGCTGGAGTGGCGCGACGGCTACGCGCTGACGGTGGTGCTGGCGGCCAAGGGCTACCCGCAGGACACCCGCACGGGCGACGTCATCGGCGGCGCCGAGCCGGGCCGCGAGGCCGAGGGCGTGCTCCATGCCGGCACGGCCCGCGACGAGCAGGGCAACCTGGTGTCGTCGGGTGGTCGGGTGCTCAACGTCGTCGGCGTCGGCGCGACGCTGGAGGAGGCCCGCGAGCGCGCCTACGCCGTGCTGCCGACCCTTGAGCTGGAGGGTTCGCACTACCGTACCGACATTGCGCTGCCTGCGGTGGAGGGTCGCATCACCATTCCGGAGTGACGGTCGGCGCCCGCGCCGTTTTTGCTTGACGACGCCCCCGCCTCCGGGTCGTGCAACCTGGGGACGGGGGCGGCGTCATGCAGCGATAAGCTGGGGTCATGATGCCTTCGAAGCGGTCCGACGTAGCCCCGTTCCACGTGATGGATGTGTTGGCGGCGGCGCAGGAAAGGCAACGGACGCATGGCGACGCGCTGTTCCTGTGCGCGGGGCAGCCGTCGACGCCCGCGCCGCGGCGGGCGCTGGAGGCGGTGCAGTCGGCGGTGGGGTCGCAGATTCTCGGGTACACCGAGGCGACCGGCATTCCGGAGTTGAAGCGCGCGATCGCCGATGACCACAACCGGCGGATGGCCGCGCGCGGGGGAGCCGATGGGGCGCGGACGTACCGGGCGGTGGAGTCGGAGGACGTGGTGGTCACGACGGGCTCGTCCGGTGGGTTCGTGACGTTGTTCCTGGCGGCGCTGGATCCCGGCGACGACATCGTCCTGGCGCGGCCGGGGTACCCGGCGTACCGGAACACGCTCAGGGCGTTGGGCGCCAACGTCGTGGAGATCGACTGCGGGCCGGAGACGCGGTTCCAGCTCACCGTCGAATTGCTCGAAGGGCTGGAGCGGACGCCGCGGGCGGTGATCGTGACCAGCCCCGACAACCCGACCGGCACCATCATCGACGCCGACGAGCTCGGACGCATCGCCCGCTGGTGCGAGGAAAACGACGTCCTGCTGGTCAGCGACGAGATCTACCACGGCATTTCCTACGGCCGCGAATGCGTCAGCGCCCGGGAGTTCAGCGACGCCGCCGTCGTCGTGGGGTCGGTGAGCAAGTACCACTCCATGACGGGGTGGCGCGTCGGCTGGTTGATCATCCCCGAATGGCTGCGCGGCCCCTGCGACCGGCTGGCGGCGAACCTGACGGTGTGCCCGCCCGCGGTGTCGCAGGTCGCGGCCATCGAGGCGTTCCACCCGGAGTCCATCGCCGAGCTCGACGGGCATGTGCGCCGCTACGCCGCCAACCGCGAACTGCTCATCGAGCGGCTTCCCGACGCCGGGTTGGGCACGTTCGCCCCGCCGGACGGGGGTTTCTACATCTACGCCGACGTCTCGCACCTCACCGATGATTCGTTGACCTGGGCGAGGGGGCTTCTCGACGCCACCGGAGTCGCCGTCGCGCCGGGCGTCGACTTCGACACCGTGTCCGGCCACCGGTGGGTGCGGCTGTGCTTCGCCGGATCGACGGAGGATATGGCCGAGGCCTGTCGGCGCATCGGCGAATTCAACGGAAAATAGCTCTTCCCTTGCGTCCGCGACGGGTCTAACGTCATCGCGGTGAGCATCACGTTGAGCGTGGGGCGGCGCCGCAGGCACCTGCGCCCCACCATGGCGGTGGCCCTCGGTTTCCTCGGGGTCATCGTGGTCGGCACGGCCCTGTTGGCCGCGCCCTGGTCGTCGGCGTCCGGCGCATCGAC
Source organism: Corynebacterium sp. HMSC11E11 (assembly GCF_001807025.1). Taxonomy (NCBI): domain Bacteria; kingdom Bacillati; phylum Actinomycetota; class Actinomycetes; order Mycobacteriales; family Corynebacteriaceae; genus Corynebacterium; species Corynebacterium sp. HMSC11E11. The sequence continues at coordinate 60,612 of NZ_KV787135.1, forward strand.
ACCCTTGTCCGACGCACTGTTCACCGCCACGTCGGCGACGTGCTTGACGGGCCTGATCACGGTGGACACCGCGACGCATTGGTCGGCCGCCGGGCAGGTGACCATCATGGCGCTGATCCAGCTGGGCGGCCTCGGCTTCATGACGATGGCGTCCCTGCTCGCCCTGCTCACCGCCGGGCGTCTGGGACTGCGGCGCCGACTGGGCGCGACCGCGGAGGGCCGCGGCATCGACCTCGGTGAAGTCGCGTGGGTGGTGCGGGCGACCGTGCTGTTCACGTTGCTCGTCGAAACGCTGGTGATGGCTGTGCTCACGGTGCGTTTCCACGTCGGGTACGGCTACGGCTGGGGGCGTGCGGCGTGGGAGGGCGTCTTCCACGCCATCTCCGGGTTCAACAACGCCGGATTCGCGCTGTACACGGACAACGTCATCGGTTTCGCCGCCGACGCATGGATCCTGCTGCCGCTGGCGTTCGCGCTGATGATCGGCGGTTTCGGCTTCCCCGTGCTGCTGGAGATCGCCCGCCGGTTCCGCGCCCGCATCGACGGCCGCCCGCGCCGACGCTGGAGCCTGACCGCCCGGTTCACGCTCATCGGCATCGCGATCCTCGTGCCCGCCGGCACGGCGCTCGTGGCGCTGGGCGAATGGAACGGGGCGCTGGGCCATCTGGGCTCCTGGCCGATCCGGCTGCTCAACGCGTTCTTCGCCGGGGTCAGCCCCCGCACCGCAGGCTTCAACGCCGTCGACTACGCGGACTTCAGCCCGGCGACGCTGCTGGGCACGGACATCCTCATGTTCATCGGCGGCGGCTCCGGCGGCACCACCGGCGGAGTGAAGATCACCACCACGGCGGTGCTCATCGCGGCGATCATCGCCGAAGTCCGTGGCGACGCCTCCGTGGTTTCGCACGGCCGACGCCTGAACGGACGCGTCGTCAGGCAATCCCTGGCCGTGCTGACCGCCGGCCTGACCCTGGTCGTCGCCGCGACGATGGCGCTGCTGATCCTCGCGCCGCAATTCACCTCCGACCAGATCCTGTTCGAGGTGGTCAGCGCATTCGCCACCGTCGGGTTGTCCACCGGCATCACCGCTCAACTGCCGGTGGCGGCCCAACTCATCCTGATCCCGCTCATGTTCGCCGGGCGCGTCGGCCCGTTGGCGCTGGCCACCGCGCTGGCCGCCCGCAGCCGCGACCGCCTGTACGACTTCCCGGAAGAGAGTCCCTTCATTGGCTAACGCATTCCGCCGCGGACACCGCGCGGCAGACGAAACCGCCGAATCCGCGTCCCACCACGGACACCGCTCCGAGCCGGGCTCGGGGCTCGTCGTGATCCTCGGCCTGGGCCGCTTCGGCCAGGCCCTCGGCGAAGAACTGGTCGACGGCGGCGTCGAAGTGCTGTGCGTCGACGCCGACCCCCGGGTCGTGCAGGAATGTGCGACCACCTTCGACCACGTGGTCACCGCCGACACCACCAACCCCGAGGTGCTGCGCCAACTGGGGGTCGCGGACGCGGGGCGCGTGGTCATCGCCATCGGATCCAACATCGAGGCGTCGGTGCTCACCGCCTCGGCGGTCGTGGACATGGGAGTGCCCAGCGTCTGGGCGAAGGCGGACAACCAGGCGCACGCGAAGATCCTCGGCCAGATCGGCGTGCACCACGTCATCCGACCCGAGTCGGACATGGGGCGGCGCGTGGCCCACCTCATGGGCGGCAAGGTGCAGGAGTACGCCGAATTCGAGCGGGGCTTCGCCGTGGCGAAGATCGCGCCACCGGTGTCCGTGCTCGACCACCGCGTCGGCGAGGTCAACGCCCGCGGCGATTCCCCGGTGCAGATCCTGGCCATCCGCCCGCGCGGCGAGGCTTTCCGACGGGCCATCGCAGATGACGTGCTCCGGGCCGGTGACCTCGTCATCGCCGCCGGGCCCGTCGATGAACTGGAGAAGTTCGCCGCGCGGAGGTGAGAGGCGGCGGACACCCGCTCAGAGCAGGTGAGGGTGGTGCTTCGCCGTGACGTCGGGGTGGGAGCGCACCCGGAACTTCAGGGTGTTCTTCCCGTAGGACCGGTGCAGCACGTCATCGTCGGTGCTGCGGTACCCCGTCGCCTCGCGGGCCAGTTCGGCGGGCAGGGGCAGGCGCTCGAGGGTGGCGGAGTAATTCGGGTTGAAGAACAGGGGGATGCTCAGGCGCGTGGTACCCGGCTCCGGCGACAGCACGCGATGGACCGTGGCCTTGAGGTATCCGTCGGTGACCAGCTCCAGCATCTCGCCGATGTTGACCACCAGGCTGCCCTCGCGCGGCGGCACGTCGCGCCAACCGGAGTCCGTTTTCACCTGCAGTCCCGTGCTGCCCGGCGCCAGCAACAGGAGAGTGAGGATGCCGGAGTCCTTGTGCGCGCCGACGCCCTGGCGGCCCTCGTCCTCCGAGCGGCCGGGGTAGCGAATCACCTTGATCAGCGTGTCGGGGTCGGCGAAGGCGTCGTCGAGGGCGCCGGGATCCTGCCCGAGGGCCGCCAGCCACTCGTGGAGCAGGGAGCGGGCGACGTCGTGGAGTCGCTCGCGGTACGTGATGATCGCCTCGCGGAAGCGGGGGAGTTCCTCCGGCCAGAGGTTCGGCCCGATGAGGATTTCGTAGTCGTGGCGGATGTCCTCCACGGGGATGGGATCGCGGTCGATGCCGATGTCGATCTGTTCGCGCCAGTCGATCTCTCCGTTGGTGTACTCGCCACCGTGGCGGGCCCAGCCGCGGAAGTGGGGGCTGGCCAGGTTCTCCACTTTCTTCTTCGCGTCGTCGGGCAGCGCGAAGAATTCCTCGGCGAGGGCGAAGAGCTCGTCGAAGGTCTCCTGCGGGATCCCCGTTCCGGTGAGGTAGAAGAATCCCACCTCGTGCGCGGCGCGGAGTAGGTGGTCGCGGAAACCGGGTTCGCCGGCGCGGGACAGGTCGACTACCGGCAAAGCATCGGTATCGGCGGCGGTGGTCGTGGTCGTCGTGGCGTTCATGGGAAGTGCTCGTCCTTTCGCTTTCGTCTTTTGGGTCACAGCCCACTCTGGCCCGGCGGAGCGGAACGGGGAACCGTTCCGTTCTCCATGAAACAAACTAGACCGCTCTGTCTGTATGTGTGTCATGATCCCGCCATGAACACGAACAGCGTTTCCCCTGCCGTCGACGTCGCTCGGCCCGCGTCGCCGACGAACTACGACAATTCCGAACCGGGAGCGTGGGGCTTTGCCACGCGGCAGATCCACGTCGGGCATGCCGTGGACTCGGATGCGCACGCCCGTGGCCTGCCGATCCACCAATCGGCGTCCTTCGTCTTCCCGGACTCCCGCACGGGCGCGGCCCTGTTTGACCTGGCCGAGGTCGGATACACCTATAGCCGCACGACGAATCCCACGGTGGAGGCGGTGGAAAAGCGGATCACCTCCCTGGAAGGCGGCGTACACACGGTGCTGTTCTCCTCAGGCATGGCGGCCATCCACGCCGCCCTGGTCACGCTGACGGCGGCGGGGTCCCACGTCGTCGCATCTCCGCGGCTGTACGGAGGAACCGTTACGCTGCTGACCTCCACATTGGCGAGATTCGGGGTGCGGACCACGTTCGTCGACGATCCGGACGACCCGGGCAGCTGGTCGGCGGCCGCGGAGCCGGAGACCGTAGCGTTCTTCGGCGAGACCATCGGCAACCCGCTGGCCGACATCCTGGACATTCCGGCGGTGGCCGACGCCGCCCACGCACATGGGGTTCCCCTGATCGTCGACAACACGTTGGCCACGCCCGCGCTCGTGCGGCCGATCGAGCTGGGCGCGGACATCGTCGTCAACTCGACCACCAAGTTCCTCACCGGCAACTCCTCGTACGTCGGCGGCGCATTGACCGACGGGGGCACGTTCGATTGGAACGTGCGACGCGACGGCAGACCGGTGTTTCCCACGCTGTCCGAGCCCGATCCGACGTACCACGGTCTGGTGTTCACGGAGGCCTTCGGGCCGGAGGCGTTCGCCATCCGAGCCCGCACCGGTGTCCTGCGCGACACCGGCGGGTGCCAGTCGGCGCAGGCGGCTTGGCAGTTGGCGCAGGGGCTGGACACCCTCGATCTTCGGGTCGCCCGCCACAACGACTCCGCCGCAGCCATTGCGAGGTACCTCGCCGGGCGTCCCGAGGTGGTGAAGGTGAACCATGCGGGACTGCCCGGGTCGCCATGGCATCCGGTGAAGGAAAGGCTGGGGCTGGACGGCGCCGGTTCGGTGTTCTCCTTTGACATCGACGGCGGCCGCGAAGACGCCTGGGCCTTCATCGACGCGTTGCGGTTGTTCAGCAACCTGGTCAACGTCGGCGACGTGCGTTCGCTGGTCGTGCACCCGAACTCGACCACGCATCGGCAGGGGACGCCGGAGGCCAATGCCGCCGCCGGCATCACGGATTCGACCATCCGGCTGTCCATAGGCCTCGAGGACGTCGCCGATCTCATCGACGACCTCGACCGCGGGTTCCGAACCCTGGCGGAGCGGCACACCGGGAGAGGGTGAGCCGGGGGCAGGGTGAGCCGGAACCGGGCGATCCGCCCGTCATGGAATACTTGGGTGCGTGGCCAACAAGAAGAAGATCGCAAACGTCCTGGCAAACCGCTACGCGTCCGCGGAACTCGCGGAACTGTGGAGCCCCGAGCACAAGATCATCCTGGAGCGGCGGCTGTGGCTCGCCGTGCTGAAGGCGCAGGCGGCGCGCGGCATCGAGGTGCCGGAGGGCACCATCGAGAAGTACGAGGCAGTCATCGACCAGGTGGACCTCGATTCCATCGCCCGACGCGAGCGCATCACGCGCCATGACGTCAAGGCCCGCATCGAGGAGTTCTGCGACCTGGCGGGCACGGAGCACATTCACAAGGGCATGACCAGCCGCGACCTGACGGAAAACGTCGAGCAGCTGCAGATCCTGCAGTCGCTGCGTGCGGTGCGCGACAAGGCCGTCGCCGTCGTCGCCCGCACCGCGGAAAAGGCCGCGGCCTACCAGTCGCTGGTCATGGCGGGCCGGTCGCACAACGTCGCCGCGCAGGCGACGACGCTGGGCAAGCGCTTCGCCTCCGCCGCCGACGAGATGCTGCTGGGCATCGAGCGCATCGAGGACCTCATCGACCGGTACCCGCTGCGCGGCATCAAGGGCCCGATGGGCACCGCGCAGGACATGCTGGATCTGCTCGACGGCGACGAGTCCGCGCTGGCGTCGCTGGAGGCGGAGATCGCCGAGGGCCTGGGCTTCACCCGCGTCTTCGACTCGGTCGGCCAGGTCTACCCGCGCACCCTCGACTTCGACGCCCTGTCCGCGCTGGTCGAGCTCGGCGCCGGCCCGTCGTCGCTGGCCACGACCATTCGCCTGATGGCTGGCAACGAGATCGTCACCGAGGGCTTCAAGGAGGGCCAGGTCGGCTCGTCGGCGATGCCGCACAAGATGAACGCCCGCTCCTGCGAGCGCGTCGGCGGTTTCCAGGTGATCCTGCGCGGCTACATGACCATGCTGTCGGAGCTGGCCGGCAACCAGTGGAACGAGGGCGACGTGTCCTGCTCCGTGGTCCGCCGCGTCGCGTTGCCGGACGCGTTTTTCGCGATGGACGGCATGTTCGAGACGTTCCTCACCGTCCTCGACGAGTTCGGCGCCTTCCCGGCCATGATCGACCGCGAGTTGGAGCGCTACCTGCCGTTCCTGGCGTCCACCAAGGTCCTCATGGCCTGCGTGCGCGCGGGCGTCGGCCGCGAGGAGGCCCACGAGGTCATCAAGGAACACGCCGTCGGTTCCGCGCTGGACATGCGCGAGAAGGGCGCCGAGCAGTCGCTGGTCGAGCGTCTGGCCGCCGATGACCGCATCCCGCTGGACGAGGAGGGCCTGCGCGCCGCCCTCGCCGACCGTCACGCGTTCATCGGCGCCGCGGAGTCCCAGGTCGACCGGGTCGTCGCGCGGGTCAACGCGCTCGTCGACAAGTACCCGGAGGCCGCCGCCTACACGCCGGGCGACATCCTCTAGGCCGGGCACCGGTCCGGGCTCCGGGGTAGTCCGGGCTCTGCGGCTCGGCTACTCCTCGATCACTCCGCACAGCGCGCGGTCGCCGGCGTCGCCGGTCTTCAAGGTGTCGGCGTCCGGGCCATCCTCGGCGTATCGCTCGGGGATGTTGGCGTAGTTGTCCGCCTTGGAGTGGACCATGACGGCCGAACCGTCGTCGTCGAGAAGCAGGTCCTTGGTCAGTCGGTCGGTGGTGAACGTCATCGACGCGGTGCCGTCCTCGCCGACCAGCAGCGAGGGCAGGTCACCGGCATGACCGACTCCGCCATCCGGGTTGCCGTGGCCCTCGGCGTCGGCGTCGCCGGTCAGATGGCCGCCCGCGGAGAGGAAGTCGCCGGTCTTCTCGCCGTCGGGGGACTGGCTGTTCGGCTCGCACAGGCCCGTGGCGTGGATGTGGAAGCCGCGGAATCCGGGTTCGAGGTCGCCGACCTCCACGGTGACGGTGACGCGCTCGCCGTCCTCGGCGAAGGTGACCGTGCCAGCTTCGGCGCCGTCGGGGTTTTTGAGGGTGGCCGTCGCGAAGGCTTCGTCGTCGGCGGCTGCGGACGAGCCGGTCGGTGACGCGTCGGTGGTGGCTGCCGTGGTTCCGCCGTCGTCGTCGTCCGCGCAGGCCGCGAGGCCGAGCGTCAGGGCGGCGGCGCCGAGCGTCGCTGCGGTGAGGCGGGTGGTGCGGTGTCGCATGGTCTCTCCTGTCGTGTCGGGAATCGATCGGCGGTGCGCCGCGTCGAAGGCCGGTCAGTCGGTGTGACCCGTGACATGGCATGTTACCCATGTTCACCACCGTCGTGCGTGGGCCGAGCATTCGGCTTGCGATCCGGGGGAGGTTGTAAGGTCGGATCCGTAACCTGGATGCGTCTTTGCCAGGCGGGGTCGGGATCGTCCCCGTCGACGGCGCCTCCGCAGAGAACGACAACGCCTCCGTAGAAGAACGTGGAGAACGTCATGTGCCTCGGCATTCCCGCCCAGATCGTCGATATCCCGGACCCTTCCCGGGCGAAGGTGGCCATCAGCGGCGTCGAACGGATGATCGCCACGGATCTGCTTCTCGACGAAGCGCTTGCCGTGGGGGATTGGGTGCTGGTGCACGTCGGTTTCGCGTTGAGCAAGATCGACGAGGAAGAGGCGGCGTTGACGTTGACGCAGATCGAGAGGCTCGGCGGGGACGTGCTCGCCGACGAAGTCGATTCGTTCACCACCAGCCGGATCGAATGAGCGGGGGAGCAGATGAAGTACGTCGACGAATTCCGTGACCCGGCGGCGGCGAAGAAGCTGCTGCGGGCCATCGAGGCCAATGCCGCGAAGCTGGAGGCCCCCATCGCCTTGATGGAGGTCTGCGGCGGCCATACGCACACCATTTACCGCTATGGCCTGGAGAACCTCCTGCCGGAGAACATCGAGCTGGTCCACGGCCCCGGGTGTCCGGTGTGCGTGATCCCGATGGGCCGCGTCGACGATGCGCTGTGGCTCGCCGCCCAGGACGACGTCATCCTGGCCACGTTCGGCGACATGATGCGGGTGCCGGGGTCGGATGGTTCGCTTCTCGACGCCCGCGCGCGGGGCGCAGACGTCCGTTTCGTGTATTCGCCGTTGGACGCGTTGAAGTTGGCGGAGGAAAACCCGGACAAGCACGTCGTGTTCTTCGCCGTGGGGTTCGAGACCACCGCACCGTCCACGGCGGTGACGCTGGAGGCGGCCCGTCGTAAAGCAGTCCCCAATTTTTCGGTGTTCTCCAACCACGTCACCATCGAACCTCCGCTGCGGGCGATCGTCGACGGCGGGGAAACGGAGGTCGACGGGTTCATCGGCCCCGGCCACGTGGCCACGGTCGTGGGTACGAAGGCGTTCGATTTCCTGCCGGGCGAGTTCGGCATGCCGTGCGTCGTCGCCGGCTTCGAACCGCTCGACATCCTGCAGGCGGTGGCGATGCTCCTGGAACAGTTCGTTTCCGGCGACGTCGCCGCCGGCAAGGCGACGGTGGGCAACCAGTACGCGCGCGTCGTCCGGGCCGAGGGCAACCCCGCCGCGGAGGCGCTGCTGGATCGGGTCTTCACCGTCCGCGACCGCTTCGAATGGCGCGGCCTGGGGTGGCTCGACGACTCCGGGCTGGGCATCGCCGAGGAGTATGCGCGGTGGGATGCGGAGAAGCGGTTCACCGTCCCCGGCGCGTTGATCCCGGACCCCGTGGCCTGCGAATGCGGGTCGGTGCTCACCGGGCGGATCAAGCCGTGGGAGTGCAGGGTGTTCGGCACGGCGTGCACGCCGGATACGCCGATCGGCACGTGCATGGTCTCGCCGGAGGGCGCCTGCGCGGCGTACTACAACTTCGGCCGCATCGACCGGAAGGTCACCGTCGAGCTGGGCTCCGGCCCGAACTGACCCCGGCCCGACACCGCGACGACAACCCGCCCGACGAAGGAGCAGCAGTGGATCCCAAAAACCGCCTCAACGACGACGAGGGCCGGGTCAACGCCAACATCGACCGCGTGCGGGCGCGCAAACACAGGCTTCGCGACGACCACGTGACGCTCGCGCACGGAGCCGGCGGCAAGGCGTCGGCGGCGCTGGTGGAAAACGTCTTCTGGGAGGTCTTCGGCGGCGACGTCCTGCCCGACGGCGGCGACTCCGCGGTGCTGCCCCTGGCCGGGGTGCTGGGGGAGGCCGCGGCCGGCGGGTCCCTGGCCATGTCCACCGACTCGTACGTGGTCAACCCCATCGAGTTCCCCGGCGGCGACATCGGGGAGCTGGCCGTCAACGGCACGGTCAACGACCTGGCGATGGCCGGCGCGGCGCCGAAGGCGATCACGGCGGCGTTCGTGCTGGAGGAGGGCCTGCCCATCGATGTGCTGCGGCGCATCGTCGAATCGATGGCGCGTGCGGCGCGGCGGGCCGGGGTGGACATCGTCGCCGGCGACACGAAGGTCGTGCCCCGCGGGGCGTGCGACAAGATGTACGTCACCACCGCGGGCGTGGGCGTGGTGCCCGCCGGTCGGCGCACCGGATACGGCGAAATCGGGGAAGGCGACCGGATCATCGTGTCGGGCCCCATCGCCGATCACGGCATGTCGGTGATGATGGCCCGCGGCGACCTGGCCATCGACGCGCCGATCCAGTCCGACACCCGCGCCGTCAACGATCTGGTGGAGGCCCTGTTCGCCGCCGTGCCGGACGTCCGTTTCCTCCGCGACGCCACCCGCGGCGGCGTGGCCACGGTCATGAACGAACTCGCCCGCGGTTCCGGCAAGGGCATCGTCCTCGACGACTCGGCGATCGCCGTGCGCGACATGACCCGCGCCGCGTGCGACATGCTCGGCATCGACCCCCTGTACGTGGCCAACGAAGGCACGTTCACCGCCGTCGTCCCGGATGCCTCCGCCGAGGCGGCCATCGCGGCGCTCCACGGGGCCGGTGCCCCGGAGGCCCGCGTCATCGGCCGCGTCGTCGCCGAACCCGCCGCGTCGGTGGTCCTGGTCACCGGTTTCGGCGGCACCCGCATGGTGGACATGCTCGTCGGCGATCCGTTGCCGCGGATCTGCTAGTTTCCGACGCCCGGCCCTGCGGCGCGACGGTCCCGCGTCGCCAGCCACCCGGCCATCGCCTGACCGACGCCGAGTCCGCCGTCGTTGGCGGGGATCACGCGGTGCTCGAGCAGCGACAGTCCCCGGGCGGCGAGGTCGTCGCGCAGGGCCGTCATCAACAGTCGGTTCAGGGCGCAGCCGCCGGTGACGCCGACGACGTCCGTGCCCGCGGCGTCGGCGGCGATGGTCAGCTGCTCGCCGATGATCCGCGCCAGGCCGACGTGGAACCGCAGCGCCCGCATCGCCCGCACCGCCCGCCCCGCCGGAGCGGATGAGCGGGCCCCGGCGAGCTCGACGAGCAGCTCCGGAATCGTGGTCGCCGAACCGGCCGCGGATTCGCCGTCGACGTGGCCCACGGCGGTGCGGGCCAGCTGCTCGAATTCCATGGGTGCCTGGGCTTCGTGGGTGACGGCCCCGTCGGGCCAGGTGTCCCCGCAGCCGGCGAGGACGGCGGCGGCGTCGAATATGCGGCCCAGCGACGTGGACGTCACCACGCCGACGCCCGCGGCCAGCTGCGACCGGAGCAGGGTGAGCTCCGGGCCGTCATGGTCGTCGAGCGGCAGGTCCAGGCCCCATGAATGGGCGATGCACGCCACCGTCCGCCACGGCCGCTCGATCGATCGGTCGCCGCCGGCGAAGTCGAAGGCGGGCACGTGCCACGTCCGCTCCCAGTCGCGCAGGTCGCCCCCATCGCCGATGCCGAGCGTCAGAATTTCGCCGCCCCAGATCGTCCCGTCGGTGCCGTACCCCGTGCCGTCGAGGGTGGCGACGACCGCCGGTCCCTCTGCGATGCCGTGTTCGGCCAGCAACGACAGCGCGTGGGCGTAGTGGTGTTGGACGGCGAGCAACCGCACCCGCGCACCCTCGTCCTCGCGCTCGTCCGCGTACCGCTCCGCCCAGGCGGTCGTCGCGTAGTCGGGGTGCAGGTCGTGGACGACGACGTCGGGTTCCACGCGCCGCATCCGCAGCATCCGCTCGACGGCCCGCCCATAGGACGCCTGCGTCACGGCCGAGCGCATGTCCCCGATGTGCGGCGACACGTGCGCCATCCCGTCGTCGACCACGGCGAACGTGTTCTTCAGTTCACCGCCGACTGCGAGGACGTGGGCGGGGGAGTCGCCGTCGTCAGGCGGGGCCGGCATGGGAAGCGGCAGCGGCGCGATGCCGCGCGACCGCCGGACGGGACGGACGCCGAGGAAAACGGAATCCTCCACCGGCACGTGGATGCCGCGATCGTGCAGCACGAACGCGTCCGCGATGTGGCCCAACCGCGCCTGCGCCGACGCGTTGTCGTGGCACAGGGCCTCGCCGGGCGGGTTGCCGGACGTGGCCACCAGGGGCTTGCCGACGAGCAATTCGTGCAGCGGCGAATACGGCAACATCACGCCGACGTCGCCCAACCCGGGGGCGACCGACGGGGCGAGGCGGGCGTCGGGGCGAAGCGGCGCGATGACGATCGGGCGGGCCGGCGAGGCCAGCAGCGACAACTCGGGGTCGCCGACGTCGGCCAGAGCCCGGGCGGCGTCGACGTCGGGGACCATCACCGCGAAGGGCTTGGCCGGACGATGCTTGCGGCGGCGCAGCTCGGTCACGGCGTCCTCGTTCGCGGCGTCGCACATCAGATGGAAGCCGCCGATGCCCTTCACCGCCAGGATGGCGCCGTCGTCGAGCAGACGCCGGGCGCGGTCGATCGTCGCGCGCATGAACCCCGGGGAGCGCTCCGGGGCGGGGACCCGGCCGCCCTCCTCCAACCACAGCCGCGGACCGCAGTCGAAACAGCTGATCGGCTGCGCGTGATGGCGCCGGTTGCCCGGGTCCGCGTACTCGGCGGCGCACGCCGGACACATGGGGAACTGCCGCATCGTGGTGTTCGGACGGTCGTAGGGGACGTCCTCGATGATGGTCAGCCGCGGCCCGCAGTTGACGCAGGTGATGAAGGGGTACCCGAAGCGCCGGTTGCCCGGATCGCGCATCTCCGCCAGGCACTCCGGGCACGTCGCCACGTCCGGCGGCAGCAGCGTGCGGGCGCCATCGGCCCGCCGCGACGGGAGAATGCGGAAACCGGATTCGCCATTCCGGACGGGCAGATCGCGCACCACGTGCGACAGGACGCGGGCCAGCGGCGGGGCGTCGTCAAGCACCTGCGTGATGAAGGCGTCGACCTCCGCCGACTCGCCCTGGACCTCGATGAACACCTCGCGGTCGTCGTTGCCGCAGAACCCGGAGACGCGATGCCGGGCGGCGACGGCGGCGACGTGCGGGCGGAACCCCACGCCCTGGATCACCCCGCGCAGCAGATGTTCGCGCCGGATTTCGGTCATGATGCGAGCTTAACCGTGGGTGCCGGCACCTCATCGGTGCAGTTGGCGCGGTTTGCGACGATTGACCAGGCGTCGACCGTTGATCAAAAGACTCAACGGCTTGTAGGATCAGAGGCGTAGAGATCGTTCGTGTGAACGACTCCGCATTGCCGAACCCCGTTACCCCTGGTAGCGGGGTTTCGTGCGCGTGGGCCAGACCCGATACCGACCCCGGTCACGGATGGTGGACACTCGCCCCCACAGCTGGTTTTGGAGCTTCACCACCTTCGGGGCGGCCGCCTTCTGGGTGAGAATCCTGTTCGCGATGTACGTGCACAGGTCGGCGGCCTGGAGCCCGCGGTGGGCGCGCGAGTCGTAGAAGTCTAGTGAGTCGATCCTCGCGAGTTTCGAGCTTCGAAAGCCGAACGTCCCGTTCGCTTTGTAGTTGACGAATTCCTTGCGTCCTTCCTCCGCCGTGTAATGGTCATCGAGGTAGACCGTCACGGTTTCATCGTGTTTTTCGGCGAACTCGTTGATCCGCTCCAGGATGAAACCGATGCTGATCGTCCGGTGGTTGAATGGCCGCGCGTAGCGTTCCGATTGTGCGACTCGGTCAATGCATTCGACGTAGAGCGCTGTCGCGTGCTCGTCGATGATCGTCATGGCTTTGAGGTAGACGGCGGCGCATAACCGGACCGGCAGGCCTTTCCAATCGCACTTCTGCTGCATCATGTCGTGCCCGTGCAGCTCCGCTGCTGCCGGAATGGGCGTCGACGTGCTGTACTGCACCATCAAGTCGTCCAATGCCCGGTTCAACGGCTCGAGCTCGTCTTCTTTGACGATGAGAGCCGACAGAAAGAAATAGTCGGCGTCGGATTCCGACTCGTCGACGAATGCGTGCAGCATGGGGCGAGGGTATCCCGCCCCGCGGATGAAGTCGGTCGCCGAGTAGTGCCAGGCCTGTGACCGTGCGAACGCCCGCCCGAATCGGCTGGACAGGTGTTCCCCATCGCTTTCGTCGATGTGCTCAAACTAACGCCGCCGTTTCCGCAGGTCGCCGGTCGCGGGGCTTCGCTGGGCTACACGTAATTCATATACGGGTCTAAGGTGGGACATATGCACGAAGTGGCCTTGAGCATGCAGCTTGCGCGCATCGTCTCCAAGGCCGCAGACAACCGAAAAGTCCTGGTCGTCCGGCTGGAAATCGGCGCGCTGCGTCAGGTGGTGCCCGACACTCTGGCCCATGCCTGGAGGTTCGTGGTCAAGGACACCAACCTCGGGGCGTCCCGTCTCGACGTCGATTGGAAACCGGTGGTGCTGGAATGCCCCGCCGGCCACGTCGCGGAGATGCCCGAGTCGTGGGGGTTCGACTGCCGCACCTGCGGGCAGCCGGCGAAAGTCGTGGGCGGCGAAGAGTTTCGGGTGCTGGACATAGAACTTGAGCCACGATCCGGACAGACTCGGGAAAGAGCGTGACATGGGCCGCTTCCACAGGCACGACGACGGCACGGTGCATTCGCATGAGCACGGCGATCATCCGCACGATCACCACCATCACCATCACGACCACGGACATGCGCACGATCACGGGCATGCGCATGCCCACGATCTGAACCACGTCGACGCGAACAGCGCGGAGCACGGCGATCACACCGGGTACGACACCGGCCGTGAGCGGGTGCTGATCCTCGAGGACATCTTCACGGAAAACGACGTCCGCGCCGCGGAGAACAGGGCGCTTTTCGACGACAACGACGTCACGGCCGTCAACGTGATGAGTTCCCCCGGCTCCGGCAAGACCGCCCTGCTGCGGCATGCGCTGGAGAAGTTGCGGGGCAAGGTGCGAGTCGGCGTCATCGAGGGCGACATCGAGACCCCGCTGGATGCGCAGCGGCTCGAGGGCCTCGGGGCGCAGATTTCGCTGCTCAACACGGGCCAGGGTTTCGGCGGCGAGTGCCACCTGGATGCGCCGATGATTTCCGCCGCGTTGAAGGGCCTGGATCTGGCGGAGCTGGATCTGGTGTTCATCGAAAACGTGGGCAACCTGGTGTGCCCGGCGGAGTTCGAGGTCGGCGAGCACCGGAAGATGATGGTCTACTCCGTCACGGAGGGTGAGGACAAGCCCCTGAAGTACCCGGTGATGTTCCGGGCGGTGGAGGCGGTGGCGGTCAACAAGATCGATTTGCTGCCGTACCTGGATCTCGACATGGACCTGTTCCTGGCGAATCTGCGCAAGGTCAATCCGGATGCGAAGGTGTTCGAGGTGTCGGCCAAGACGGGCGAGGGCCTCGACGCGTGGCTGGAGTGGCTGCTCGAGGGGAATCGGGACCGATGATTCGGGCGGCGTCGGATTCACGGAGCTTTACGACGAACCTGCGGGCGGCGACATCGCCCGCGACATATGACGATGACGGGGGTGCGCACCGCCGATCGTGGTGCCGGTCCTCGGATTCATCGGGGATTGGGAGGACACGGAAGTGAACGTCGGCAGAGTACCAGGTCACGGCCG